>NZ_JAKSYN010000221.1:0-301 GCF_022829565.1 Methylobacterium sp. J-001 | reverse complement strand
GGCTGGCTTGGCCAGCTGCGGTTACGGGGTTCGACCGGGCGGTGAGAAGGGCCCCGGACCGCGCCGTCGGGAGCGGAAAGACCCGGCGCTGGATGTGGCGCGGGTCCTCTCGCCGGTGCGGGCTACGACGTTCACGCAAGGGGTTTTGGGAGGCGCGACGCGCGGTCCTTCTCGTTGAGGGAGGAGGTGGGGGGGGCTCAGAAGGCACCGCTGCGCCTCATCCGGCGCCACCCCCCACCCCTGAGCCCTCGCCGCAAGGGGGAGGGGAAACGCGTTTGCTTGCAGGGACTGGCGGTAGGGC
>NZ_JAKSYN010000111.1:0-22628 GCF_022829565.1 Methylobacterium sp. J-001 | reverse complement strand
CGGCGCTCCCCCCGGGTCCTCTTGCGCGAGAGCACCGGGGGCGACAGGTCGTCGGGACGTCTCGATCACGCAAGCGGTTCCGTTCCGGACCGGCGGTCGATCACGGCCGGTGATAGGGCCTGATAGCCGCGAGTTGCGCGTGCCTGGAACAAAATCCACCTCCTCCACCCAAAGCAGCCGGTCGAGCCGGTTCGGTTTGGGTATGCCCATCGGAGCGATCGGCGACAATTCGTTGTGGGTGCACCCAAATTAGACCAATCGCTGCTGGCACGAACGTCCGGTTTCAGCTGCGGCGCCGAAGGCCGCTTACCACCCTTCTCGGACCTTGCCGTATGTAGCTACGTGCGTCTGGAAAACGATCGGATACCCGACAGAACGGGTGATAGGACTGAGGTCCGATTAGGGTAATGAGCGGACTTTGGCCTTTCGCCCCAAACCGGACCCTCCGCCACCCACAGGGCCTCACTATAGGCGCGGATTGGAGCTTCCGAGGAAGCGAGCCTTCGCTGCGTCGGTTGTTGCCCAACGGCTACGCTCGTGTCGCAACTCTGCACCCCACGCACGGGAAGGCCGCTTAATCCGTGCTGGCATACAATAACAGCCGATCCGATGGCTGAGAGGTTTGGACTGCGGAATGACGAGAGCTGGGTTTGTCCGAGCGATCCATATCGCTGCCATCGCCGCCTCGCTCACCTACGGGTTGGCCGGCATCCCCGTGCAGGCCGGCTCATCGGCACAACCTGGACAGACCGTGGGGCAAGCCCCGGGTGCGCCATTGCCGATCGGGCTCTACTTCATTGACACGTCCAGTTTCGGCTTGCGCGATATTACCCCACGCGGCACCGACTCGAACATCAACCTGCCGTCCTTCATCTGGGCGACACCGGCCGAGGTTATCGGCGGGCGGCTGCAGCTTGTCGTGTTGCAGCCGATCACAGCCTCGAGCACGCGGGGCGCGGCGTACCAGAGCGGGTTCGGCCAGACGCTGCTCGCTGCGCAAGTGGCTTGGAAGCTCGGCAACAACCTCAATTTCAGCTACCTGCTCGGGGCGTACCTACCTAGCGAGACCAAGATCGTCATCCAAAATCCGGTTCTGCACCAACGTTTCGCCATCACTTACGATGGCGATAGCTGGAACCTGACAGGCAACTTCCTGTACGGCACCTTCTTCGATACACGGTCGGCCAGCGGTACCTTTTACCCGGACTTTCTCAATCTCGATCTCACGGCCACCAAGCATTTCGGTAAGTGGGAAATTGGGCCGGTAGCGTTCGGATCGACCGACCTTCCGACCAACAATCCGTCCTATGCCCGGCAGGGCCAGTTCGCTGTGGGCGGCCTCGTGGGATACAACTTCGGTCCGGTCAATCTCCAAGCCTACGTCACGCGAGACGTTGTTCAGCGCAACTACGCCGGACTTGAGACACGCGGCTGGTTGCGCGCCACGGTGCCGATCTACCAGGACAAGGGGCAGCCTCCTGAGCCGAGCCCCATCCTGCGCAAATTCTGAAACCGTCTTGCACACGTGTGGTGATGGGTGCGCTCTCCTGCGATGGATGCACGAACATCTCTGGCAGGGGATCCCGCTTGTTCACAGCTAACGCGAGCCACCTTAACCCGTGCTCGGGACGGTAATGGCCACATCTGGATGGGAGGCTCAGGCTGCCTGGGCGAGTTGCGGCTCGATCCAGGTCTGCGCCGTATCGAGGTCGGCGAAGGTGGGTCGGTTTGGCGTATCGACCAGCCCGAAGCCCGCCTCCAGGAACCACATCCCGGACATGTCGTCGTGATAGCCCGAGAGCCGCACCAAGACCGCCGCAAGCAAGCCGTCGGCGAAGACCAACTGGCCGTCGATATCGTAGCTGCCGGTGCCGACCTGCACCGGCTGTAGACGAAGGGTCATGCGGCCGCCCGCTTCTCCAACTGCAGGTAGCTGGGATCAAACTCCGAGACCCGCATAAGTTCGTCCCACGCCTCGATCACCAGTGTGCTGCTTCGGAGCGTGATTAAGGTCTTGCCGCGCATTTCCTGGAGCACGCGATTGATGTGCAGGGGGGGCAGCCCCAGCGCGTCGGCGAGATCCGCCTGGGTGATCGGCAGCGGGCAACGGTAGTCCCCGGCCAGCCCCACCGCTTGCAGCTTCAGGTACAGCTCGCAGAACAGGTGGGCGACATGCTCGAAGGCCGAGCGCCGTCCCATGCTCACCAGCCACTCCCGGAAGATTCCCGCATCGATCAGGGTGTCACGCCAGAAAATCGATGCGATGCCAGGGTAGCGTGCCGTCAGGGCCCGCAGGCTCTCATGCGAGATGAAGGCCACGGTGGCTTTGGTCATCGTGGCGAGGCTGTGATCCATGGTGTGGATGTGCAGGCTCTGGAGATCCGGGATGTCGCCGGGGATGTGAAACGACAAGATCTGCCGTTTGCCCTGGCCGAGCAGCTTGTACCGACAGGCCCACCCCTTGAGGATCAGGCAGCAATGCGAGGGCTTGTCGCCGTCGTGCACGATGTCCTGTCGGGCATCGAGGTTGTGGATCCGCATCGGCAGGCTCTCGATGGCCCGCCGCTCCTCAACCGAGAGGCGAGCGATGCTCTCTAGCTTGCGGATGAGCATGGTCATGACTTGCTGATCGGGGGCTGATTGCATTGTGGTCCGCCGCGCATTGCAGGTGGAAGCGCCCGGCTCTCCCAGTCAACAGCACCTGTGTCGGATCAGCTGATGATAGTCGCCAACATAGGCAGACGTTATTTTATCTGTTCGTCAAAAGATAGATTTTCGGGGCAATCATCGGCCCCGAAGGCTAAGATTTCCCATCGTCAGGCACTTCAATTTCGCAGCGAAGGCTTAGCTTTTGATACGGACCGGGTCAACGCTCCGGTACTGCAAGCGCCGTAAACGACGCGATTAAAGGTGAGCCTGTCTAAAGCCATCTTTTGTTCTAATCGATCGCTGTGCAAGCGTTCCTCGACAGATCATCGCCTGCACAGTTTCCTCCTACCCGAGCGAGCTCAAGCACCGTTGTTCGGTCCGGGTGGTGGGGTGTTTCTTGGTGCAGGTCACCTGTTTCCGGGCAGGGGCCGGGCGTCCGAAATCGTACCTGTGATGCCTCTGCGGGATCGGCGCGGCTCGACTAAGCGTTTCTTTGAGGAACATCTTCCGGACGGTCAGCAGGTTTTCTCAATCATGATAGCAGTCCGATGCAGCAGGCGCTGACACGGAAGCTTGAGAGCTTCGAACCTCTGTCCGAGCAGGCTCGCTGGGCCCTGAACCGCTTGGTACTCAAGGTCCGGCAGGTCGGTGCGCGCCAGGATCTGATCCAGGAGGGCGACAAGCCCGACAACGTCCTGCTGATCCTCGATGGCTTCGCGTGCCGCTACAAGATGCTCCCGGACGGCCAGCGCCAGATCATGGCCCTTCTGGTGCCGGGCGACTTCTGCGACCTGAACGTGTTCATCCTCGACGAGATGGACCACAACATCGGCACGATCTCGGCATGCAAGGTTGTGGATGTCCCGCGCAAGGCTATCGACGAGATCGCGGCCCATCACCCGAGCATCGCGCGGGCCTTCTGGTGGTGCTCTCTGGTCGACGGTGCCGTCCTGCGTGAGTGGCTCGTCAACATGGGTGGACGTGCCCCAGGTCAGCGCATTGCCCACCTTCTGTGCGAACTTCTCATGCGCCTGGAAGCGGTCGGACGTGTTACCCATAACAGCTACGCGTTCCCGCTGACGCAGACCGAGATCGCCGACACGATGGGCCTGTCCGACGTGCACGTGAACCGGACCCTGCGGGAGCTGCGCGCGCTCGGCCTGATCCACCTCAAGAGCCGGGTGCTCACCATCCTCGATGTCGAACGGCTGAAGGCTTTCTGTAGCTTCGCGCCGAACTACCTGCACCTGCGCAATACCCGCTGGGGCGAGCGCCGCGATCTGAGTTGGCCAGGCACCGCCCAGGAGGGCTAGCGGATGTCCGAACAGGGCAACGTCGAGACGCTGATCGTGCTGCAACCGATCGCCGTCGATACGGCCAGCCCTGATCGCGAAGGCCGACTGGTGATCGCCAACGGCCTGCTCGTGGCCGTGCTAGTACGCCTCGACGATCCAGAGCACGACAATCTCGGAAACTGGTTCCTGGAGGTGGGCTTCGGCCGGTTGCAGGGGAAAAACACTCCGACCTTCCCCACTCTGGAGCAGGCGACGCGCTGGCTGAGACGGCATCTGAAGGCGGATTGAGCCATCTTCTGATTTGGGACAGGAATTCGCTATGCGCAGGTCCTGACGATGATGCTGTGAAGCGGGCGGGCGAGGTGAAGCATGAGCGACTCCGAACAAAGTGGCGCCGAAGCCGTCTACGTCTCGGCCAGCCGACCCATCTCGTCGTAGAGCATCGTTGTCTCCGATCTGAGCTACAGCGCCCGAGTATCTCCCACCTTCAATCCGCTCACAGGTGCGCGTATGAGAACGCGCAATCGCGTGGCTCAAGCACCTGTCGGTCTCCGAGGAGGCTACGCCCGGATGCGATGATCTGGACCGTCTGGCGGCTATCACACGCGGTCTGTGCCATGACCTCACAATCACGCAGATTTGAGATCAGTAATTCGCGTGGGATTTCATCTGTGTTAAGAGCATCGCCCACTTTCGAGGAGACGGTACGCTCAAGCTCGGACCAGAAATGCTCCGGTATTTCCATTTTCTGGGTCATAGATATCACTTGATCTAAAACTAAAGATCATACTTTGATACCTGTGGCTCGGGCGTCCTATCTAATGTTGGATTTGGATCATTTTTCCGGTCCGCTTCAGCGCGCGCGAACGCGTCGCTCACACCGTCAGGATTAAGGCGATCCGCTATAAAACCTTCATCATGATGATCGGACAGCGGTACCGCCACTTGCGTAAGCTTGTTCGAAACAGCCTTGGTGGCGATGATCTCCCCCGCGCGGACGTCTAATGACTCGCGAACAGCCCACGAGCCTCCGCTTGCAGGGCCTTGTTCCCCGATGTTGCCCCAAAGGTCAGGCAAACGCCCGGCTGCCATCGGAGGCCTTTTCAGCCGTTTCGACGTTCTACATTCATGATGGCTCTCGACCTGATCCGCGCGCTCGCCGAGGACGCGTCCATCGGGGTCGTCGTCACCGACGTGGCGATCGAATCCCCTGGCCCGATCATCCTCTATGCCAATCCCGCCTTTGGGCGGCTGGTCGGACGCGACCTCGACCGGATCGTCGGGCAAAGCCCCCGCTTCATGCAGGGCAAGGAGACGAGGCGGGAAACCCTCGACGCCTTCCATCGCGCCCTCACAGCTGGTGAGCGGTTCCACGGCTACCTGACCAACTACCGCAGCGACGGCATCAAGTACCGCGTTGAGATCGACTGCCGGCCTCTGCGCAACGTGAGCGGTGAACTCGACGGCTTCGTTGCGTTCCAGCGCGAGGTCGTGCGGCGGCTCGGTCGTCCCGCCGGAGGCAGCGGCGGGCGGTACGAGGCCAGCCTGATAAGTAACGACCCGTTAGGAGACCCCTTGCGCAGCTTGGGCGTTTTCAGCGCTGAAGATTAAAGGCGCGACACATCAAAATCGAGAGCATTGCGCCGATCGAGGATTTGATTGCTATCAAAACCGTCATTTGCTGGGTTTCTGTTCGATGAGACCAAAACCGTTTAACAGACAATCAAGTATTAGCTGCTAAATCCAACACAGCAGACGGTCGAATAGCAGATCGCTGTCGTCATCGTGCGTGAATCACTGCACTCACGTGGACTCCGACGCCATTCCGCATCAAGCCAGGTCGAGACACCATGTCGAGTGCCTTGCGTATCGCCCCATCTCAAGTCACATCGGCCATCGGCGTATCGAGCTCGATCGAGCCGGGGTCAAAGACGCTGATCCAATGCCTTGCCTCGATCCGCTACGGGCTCCTGCTCGTCGACGAGACTGGACAGCAAATCCTTTGCACCGAACCGGCCCACCGTCTCCTCGACGCACTCGGGCTGTCGCGCGACGCAGCCCCTCCCTTGCGAGGGCGCTTGCGCGTGCTCCAAGCCCTCGCACAGTCCTCCCGCCGTGAGGTCTTCCGGAACCTGCGCCGTTCACGTGTCGATGGGGTCAGCACCGTGTTCGAGCTGATCGACGGCGCCCGAGCGATCCAGATCGAGCTGCAGCCTGTGCCGGGCACCGGTTGGGCCGTGATCATCGAAGACGTCAGCGTGCGTCGGACCGCCGAGGCCGAGGCCGCGGCGATGGCCAGCCTCGATCCACTGACAGGCCTGCCGAACCGGCTGATGCTGCGCGATCGCCTTGACGAGGCGCTCGCCCGCCTCGGCAGGACGGGCGAGGGTTGCGCCTTGCTGTTGATCGACCTCGACCGGTTCAAGCCGGTCAATGACACGCTGGGCCATCCCGTCGGCGACGCCCTGCTGCGCATGGTCGCCGACCGGCTGCGCTCGGCCGTGCGCCCGACCGATACCGTCGCCCGGATCGGTGGGGACGAGTTCGTCGTGTTGCAGACCGGTGTGAGGACGTCGGCCGACACGCTGCCCCTGGCGCGGCGCGTGGTCGATCTGATCGGGCGAACCTACATACTCGATGGTCACCTGCTCACGATCGGTGCCAGCGTCGGTGCCGCCCTGGCGCCGGCCGACGGCGTCGACGCCGACCGGCTGCTCAAGGTCGCCGACCTGGCGCTGTACCGGGCGAAGCTCGACGGGCGCGGCACCTTCCGCTTCTTCGAGCCCGAGATGGACGCGCGGATGCAGGCGCGCCGCCGTCTCGAACTCGATCTCCGACAAGCCCTCGCCCGCCGCGAGTTCCAGCTGCACTACCAGCCGCAGCTCAACCTGGAGAGCAATCGTCTCACCGGGTGCGAGGCCTTGCTGCGCTGGCGCCATCCCGAGCGCGGGATGATCCCGCCGCTCGACTTCATCCCACTCGCCGAGGAGATCGGCTTGATCGTGCCGATCGGAGAATGGGTGATCCGGCAAGCCTGTCGCGATGCCGTGACTTGGCCGGCACCGATCTCCATCGCGGTGAACGTCTCACCTGCACAGTTCAAGAGCGAACGCTTGGTCGAGACGATCATGTCCGCCCTGGCCAGTTCCGGCCTACCGGCGCACAGGCTGGAGATCGAGATCACCGAGGGCGTGCTGCTCCACGAGAGCGAGCGGACCTTGCAGATCCTGCAACGGCTGCGAGCGCTCGGCGTGCGCGTGTCGATGGACGACTTCGGCACCGGATACTCGTCGCTGAGCTATCTGCGCTCGTTCCCGTTCGACAAGATCAAGATCGACCGATCGTTCGTGAGCGACCTGTCGGTCAAGCCGGGCGGGGACGCGATCATCCGGGCCATCGCAGGCCTGGGTAAAAGCCTTGGGATGACCACCGTCGCCGAGGGCGTCGAGACGGCCGACCAGATGCAGCGCATCCGCTCGGAGGGCTGCACCGACGTGCAGGGCTACCTGATCAGCCGGCCCGTCCCGGCTGACGATCTCATGAAGCTGCTCAACGAGCACATCGCCCAGGCTTGATCGCACACAGACGTTTACCGGAGCCGCCCCGATGAGTGAGCTGTACCGTTTGGTCTATGCCAGCAAGAACCTCCTGGAGATGAGCGAGGCCGAGGCGAGCGCGGCCATCGCGCAGATCCTGGAGACGTCCCAGCGCAACAACGCCAAGGTCGAGGTGACCGGGGCGCTGCTGTTCAACGGCGGTGCCTTCGCCCAGGTCCTGGAGGGCCCCCGCCGCGCGGTCGAGAGCACTTTCGAGCGCATCCAGCGCGACGAGCGCCATGGCGAGGTCACGGTGCTGCAATGTGGTCCGGCCGAGCGCCGCGGCTTCCCGAACTGGTCGATGGGTTTCGTCGGGCACTCGGCACGGGGTCGAGCCCTATGGAGCGGCCTCGCCGCCGAGAGCGGCTTCGACCTCAGTCGGCTCGACGGCGACGCCGTGTTCACGACGCTCCACAGCCTGGTCCTGGATGACGAAGGCGTGCCCACCTCCGCTCCCGATCATCCCGCCGTCGAAGCGTCCCCGCACCAGGCGGTTCCGGAGCTGGACGTCGCGCGGATCCGCGCCGAGCTACCGCGCCCCGGTCAAACACTGCAGTCGCGGCAGGCTGACACCGATACGCCGGCGATCGATCCCGTTCCATCGCACTCATCCCCCGAGCGGAGCATCGCGGCATCGTCCTCGGCGATCGCGCTGACCGTGCTGAAGGCGGCCTTGGCCGCTGAGCGCGAGCGCACGACCGAGCTGCGCAACGCCCTGGACGGAATGCAGATAGCCTTGGCGACCAGCCAGGACCGTGCAGACCAGCTCTCGAGGGAGCGGGATCTCTGGGCGCGACGCGCACAGTTGCTCGCCACGGCTCTGGGACAGGAGGCGACGGCTGCCAGCGCAGCCGCGGGCGTCACCGACCGGGCGAACGAGCAGGCCGATGTGACCTCCCACCATGTGCGCGAGGTCGCGCGCGCGGCGGGCTGAACTGTGTCGGATGCCATCGGCATACCGGGGACGTGACGGCGGTCACGACGATGTTCCTTGAGATCGCGGTATGGGCGAGCTTCTCCTGATCTCGGACGATCTGCGCCGCGCCGAGCGCCTCGCGCGCGACTTCGGCGACCCTACGGCGAGCCGCATCCACGACCTCTACGACGACGAGCCGTTCGCCGCCCGTCCCGGGGCGATCGTCAGCGATGTCGAGCGGCTCACCTCCGATGCCATCATTCGTCTACGCAGGATCTTGGGGCAGGTACGCGGCGAGGGTGTGCCGTACCTGTTCCTCGTCCACGGCAACACGGCCCGCGCCGAGGCACAAGCCCAGGTGTTGGGCGCGGACGGCCTACTCAGCGCCGGGGCGAGCGCGCGGCAGCTTCTCGACACCTTGGGACGCATGCGGACACCGCTGCGATCGATCCCGGTTGCCGTGCAGGCGCACGCCTGCGAGGCCGGGCAATTCCTCAAACAGGTTCTCCTATCCGGCAAACCGATCACGCCCGCCGTCGCCGAGATCGGCACCGATCTCGTCGTGCGTGCCGTCAGCGACAGCGGCATCCACGACTGGATCCAAGCTATCCAACAGTTCGACGATGCCACGCACCAGCACTGCCTGCTCGTGGCGTCGCTCGCCGCCGCCTTCTCGGCTGCGCTCGGTCTACGCGCGGCGGACCGGCATCGCCTGACGAAGGCCGCGCTGCTGCACGATGTCGGCAAGATCCACGTTCCGACCGAGATCCTGAACAAGCCGGGCAAGCTCACCGATGCGGAGACGGTGGTGATGCGCACGCACCCGGCGCGCGGCTACGCTATGCTGGTGGGTGCCGGCTTCGAGGACGGGCTGCTGGCGGCCGTGCGCTCGCACCACGAGATGCTCGATGGTTCAGGATACCCGGATCATCTCAAGGCATGGGAAATCCCGGATCTCGTGCGGTTGGTCACGATCTGCGACGTCTACGGGGCGCTGATCGAGCGCCGCCCGTATCGAGCGCCGATGGCTGGCGAACGAGCCTACGGCATTCTGGAGGGTATGGCGGATCGCCTCGATGCCGACCTCGTACGCGCGTTCCAGCCTGTCGTGGCTGTGAGAGCCCACGCGTGATGCTAGAGGTGTTTCTACCTTCCGCGGACTGCTGTCGGCACGATGCCAAATGCATACGGCGCGACACAAGCCCCGGTGGCCAAGGGCCGGATCACCGGCTCATGAGCTCGCAGAACACGTCTCGGCGTGCTGGATGAGTCGGTCGATCTGAGCGAGCCCCTTGCTCGCTTCGATGCATAGGTTCGCATTGACCGTGTCGATCCGGCCGTCGCCGCTCGGTGGTCGCGCCTGCAGATCGGCGATCACCCCAGCCAGTTCGGTTCGCTGTGACCGCAGCTTGGTCAGGATCGCCTTGATCCGTGCCGTCGTGAGACTGGACGCGCGCCCCTCGGACAACAACGTTGTCGCGACCCCGTCGAAGTCGCCGAGGGCGGATGCCTCGTCGCTCTTGCGACGGAACGCGATGATTGCGCTGGACACCTGATTTGGACCTCAGCCGGCTGCGCCCGCGGCTTCCCGCACCTGTGACGTTGACACATCGACCTGCTCGCCCGCTCGGGCGATCGCCTCCAAGCCGCCGGCGATCATGGTCTTGCCGTGCGCGGCCGTGTGCACGCCGCCCGACATCTCCCGCGTCACCGCAGGATTGCGCAAGCCCTGCTTGAGCGCATGCTGCAACGCTGCGGCTTGGTCCATCGCCCAGCTGAGGCTCCGATACGGAGCCATCCGGTCAGCGAACGTCTGGTCGATGCGGGCGCAGCTCGCCGCGTAAGCCTCAGTCGGGTTCTCGATCGCCGCGCGCACGAGCTCGCCGAGCGCATCGTCGAGGCTGCGCCGCACGGCAGCACCAACCTCCGACAGCTGTGCCCAGTCATGCCCAAGGGCGGCGGCGGCCAAATCAGGGCTCTGGGCCATCGTCAGGCGACCGCTCGCGCGGCTTCCCGCACCTGGCGCGTCGCTGCATCGACCTGCTCGCTCGCTCGGGCGATCGCCTCCATACCGCCGGCGATCGTGGTCACGCCGTGCGCGGCCGTATGCATGCTGCCCGACATCTCCCGCGTCACCGCCGACTGCTCTTCAACGGCCGCCGCGATCGCGGCCGAGACCTCGTCCAGACCCCGGATCGTGCCCTGGATCGAACCGATGGCATCGACCGCCTCCCGGGTCGCCGCCTGCGTCGCCACGATCTGCCCGCGGATTTGCTCGGTCGCCTTGGCGGTCTGCTCAGCCAGCGCCTTCACTTCGGTGGCGACCACCGCGAAGCCCTTGCCCGCCGCACCTGCACGCGCCGCCTCGATCGTGGCGTTCAAGGCCAGTAGATTGGTCTGCGAGGCGATGCCCTGGATCAGCGCGACCACATCGCCGATCTGTGCCGCCTGTCCGCTCAGCCCCGCCACGATGCTTCCCGTGTGCCGAGCCTGTTCGACCGCCTCGCCGGCCATGCGCGCGGCGTGGCTGACCTGCTGGCTGATCTCGCCGACCGAAGCCGAGAGTTCCTCCGCCCCCGAGGCGACGCATTGGATGTCGTTCGAGACCTGTCCGACCGTGCCGGCAGCCTCCGCGGTCTGCCGCGTGACATCCTCGACCGCACTACCGATCGCGTCGAGGTCGGCGCCGATCGCACGCTGGGCCTCGGCCCGGCGCTGGCGTTCGCGAACTTGGAGGGTGATGTCGGTGGCGAACTTCACCACCTTCACCACGTGCCCGTCCGCGTCGGTGATCGGATTGTAGGTCGCCTGGATCCAGACCTCGCGGTCGCCTTTGGCGATGCGTCGGAACTCACCCGCGGCGAAGGTTCCCTGGGCGAGCTTCGACCAGAACTCGCGATAGGCTGCCCCGGCCCGCTCCCCGACATCCACGAACAGGCTATGGTGCTGCCCCCGGATCTCATCCAGGCGATAGCCCATCGCGTCGAGAAAGTTGGCGTTGGCATCGAGGATCGTGCCGGCCAAATCAAAGGCGATCACCGCCTGCGAGCGGTGCAGAGCGGTGATCTGCCCGTCGAGATCGAGCATGCGCATCTTCTGAGCGGTGATGTCGGAGGCGAACTTGACCACCTTCACGACGTGGCCGGCGCGGTCGAGCACCGGGTTGTAGCTCGCTTGTACCCAGACGATACGTCCGCCCTTGGCGATTCGTTTGAACTCGGCGGACTGGAAGGAGCCCCGCCGCAGGGCTTCCCAGAACGCCCGGTACTCGGCGTTGTCGCGGTGTCCTGCCTCGACGAACATCGCGTGGTGCTGCCCCTGCACCTCAGGCAGGGTGTAGCCCATCGCCGTCAGGAAACTGGCGTTGGCGGTAAGGATGGTGCCGTCGGGCTTAAACTCGATGACCCCGTGTGAGCGGTCCAGCGCATCGAGCTTTGCCACGTGATTGGCGTGCGTGCGCGTCCCACCGAACATGGTCATAGACTCCAGAATTTGCAGTGGTACTCGACAGCGAGGCGACGTCTGGCCCCGCGAACTCAGCTGACAGGTCGCATGGAACGCTAATGCTCTGGTCAATACTGGATAAAAAACGTTATTTATTTCTTAATTGAGTAAACCCATCAAATGATGGGTCCGCTGCGACTGAGCAAGGAACATTTTTTCGGAAATCGCACCGGCGTGATTGGAAGCAATGACGATCAGAGGTGCTCCGAGATGCCGACGTCGCGCATCGTACGGTTTAATACGATGCTGCATGGCAGATCGAGCGGAGTGGCTCAGCATCAAGGAGCCTATATCCCTGGCGCGGCTTAAGGTTCACCGGCTTTTGATCGAAGCGGTCACATAGAGTGTCTTCAACGTCGCCGAGACGTCCGAGTACGACAGGCCGGCCTTCTGCAACACGCGGTCCGCCTGCCCGGCCAATAAGCGGAAATCGTCTGCGGTAACGTTCTTGGCGGTCAGAACCACCACGGGGATGTCGTACCATTCCGGACGCGTACGCAGCAGACGCAGGAACCCGAACCCAGGAACAGCAGTGACCTACACCGTCGAGCAACTGGCGCCCGGCAGCTACGACGTGCTGCTCGATGGAGCGCTGATCGCCAGCCTCGTCCGGAATGTTCACCGGGATGGGCCGGCCGACACATGGGTGGTCGAGCTGCTCAACGAGGTCCCAGCGATCAAGCGGCCCGAACCGTTCACGAACCAGCGGCACGTATTCAAGTCGCGTCCGGCAGCGCTAGAGTGGCTTGGCATCCAAGAGAGTGGCAGTGCCGAGCCAGACGAATGAGCATGATCAAGGGGCGGCTTCTGGCGATCGGAGTTGCGGTCGTGCTCGTGAGCGTCGAACGTACGCTTGAGGCTGCCGGCCTGGAATACGCGTTCGAGGACTGCGCTGTTGCAGCTGTCGCGGCGGCCGTAGTCGTAGCAGCGGCGGATCTTCGCTCATGACCGCCGGCCTGGAGTTCATCTCCGAGAACGGCGGCGGGGCTGGCGTGCGGATGCGGCAACCATGAGCCCTCGCTGGGCGCGGTTCGGCGGCACCGTCTCCCTGGCAGGCTTCACCGTCATCGTCACGGCTCTGGCCGTCTTCGGGCTCGCGGGTCTCGTGCCGTGAACCCCGGCCTCTCGTTCATCTCTGAGAACGGTGGCAAAGCCGGGATCCGGTTCCGGGAGCGGTAAGGAGCGGTGATCTGAGCGACCGTCCCATCTTGCTGAGCGCGAATAACCGCTGCCGGCTGCGGCTTCTAAAGGAGCGCAACCGTTTCTATGCGACCAGCAGTACATTGCGCAGCTTGGCGAACCGCGGCTTTTTCACCTCGACCGGGCGCCTCGATGAAGCCAACAGTGCGGAGTGGAGGATCACCAAGGCAGGCCGCAAAGTACTCTTGGATACCGAGGGCCGCCTGACCAGTGCAGATAGCGAATTCGCGATCTGGTTTCGGGAGCCGAAGGCGTGATCACGGGTCCCCAGCTCCTCGCAGCACGGCTTTCTATCCGCTGGGCGCCAAGAGATCTGGCCCGGCATGCCAAAGTGCCTGTAAGCGTTGTGGAGCGGGCTGAAAGCAGCCCCGGCGAGCCGGCGGTCACGATCGCCCAGTTGAACGCCCTGATGCAGGCCCTGCGGGCTGCGGGCGCCAGCTTCCCACCTACTGATCCTAGTGCGCAACCCAGCGAATGAAAGAGAAGGCAGCTTGGAGGCCGGGGCCCGGAGTTGAACCGGACGTGCGGAGCTTTGCGGGCTCCTGGCTGGACACTCGCCCACCTGGCCGTCCTCTTTAGACCATGCGGCGCAGGCAGCCTCAAGGTCACGCGATGAGGGATCCTCAGATGGCTGCAAAGAAGCTTAGCGAGCTCCTACCGACCATAACCGCCGGCCTGGAGTTCATCCCCGAGAATGGCGGCGGGGCCGGGATCCGGTTCCGGGAGCGGAAGGCGCTATGGCGCGCATCAGCAACGACAAACAGCCTGCACGACGGCACCCCAAAGCGATGCCGCACTGGTTGGTGTTCGTGATCAGCGTGCTGACCCTCAGCGTGCCGATCGCGGGCTTGCTGTTCATGGTGTGGCTGGCCGTAGTGAGGCCGGCGGACTTCGTCGTCAGTCTCGTCGAGATGGCCTACATCGTGGTCGCCACCATCCTGATCGCTGCCGTCATGGCGTCCTACGTGCACCGGAAGCAGCGACCGCTCCCATGACGGGCTCGTCAATGAACGATGAGGACCGTGAGTTCGAGCACTCTCCGCTATCTGGCTCTTTCACCCGCGACGATGAGCCGGTCGACGTGGAGATTTATCGGTTCGCGGGTACGCAGGATCCCTGGCAGCTGGCCGTCGTCCACATGTCGAGCGGCAGCACCGAATGGCAGGAGCGGTTCGCGACGGAGCAGGACGCCTACCGCGCGTTCGCCGAGACCGTCGAGAGGGACGGGATCGCATCGTTCGGCGCGACGGTAAGCAAAGTGGTGCACTGACCCCATCCGGCGCCTCGTGGAAGAGGCGCGGAAAGTGGGACAGTTAGGCCCGCCGTCCACACGATAACGAGAACGAAACAGGCGGCGTGTCGTTTCGCATATTGCGAGCGTTTCGTTTATTGCGAATATGCCGCTGAGTTTTTGAGTGAGGAGAAGCCGACATGACGATGCCTGCTTCCGCAAAAGGCCTTGGAGGGCGCCTACCATCCGAGTTGGAGCGTGAGACAGCCAACCAGCTACGCCGTTTGCTGGCTCTTCAGGCGTCTGGCGAAGCGAACCTGCGCGTATTGGACGATGATGGGAAAGTCGTCGACGTCACCCTCGCCCCTGCAGTCTCAAAGCTTCTGATGGAAGTGCTCCATCCGATCGGGCGCGGCGATGCCGTGACACTCGTTCCGGTTTCCCAAATGCTGACAACGCAGCAGGCGGCCGATATCCTGAACGTGTCACGGCCGTTCCTAGTTTCGCTGTTGGAAAAAGGGGAGATTCCCTTCAATCCGGTCGGGCGTCACCGGCGCATCCGCGCTGAAGATCTGTTCGCCTACAAGGCCGCCCGCGACAAGCGTCGCATCGAAGCTCTATCGGAGTTGGCGGCACTCGATGGGGAGCTGCTGTAGCCTGTGTTCGCGAACCGGTTCACCGCGACGATCGACGCCTGCGTTCTCGCGGGCGTGCTTCGACGGAACCTCATCCTGACCCTCGCGCAGTGGGAGTTCTTCCGCGTGCGGTGGTCGGATGAGATCCTGGGCGAAACCGAGCGTGCCATCGCGGGGTTGTTCGCGAAGAAGGGAGATTTGAACGCGGCCGAGAAGGGGGCGAAGGCACGTGCAAGCATGGAAAAGGCGTTCGAGGACGCCATGGTCTCGGGCTACGCGCGGTACCTGCCAATGTGTGAAGGCGTCGACCCAGGCGATGCTCACGTCATTGCGGTTGCGTTGAAGACCCAGGCGCAGGTCATCGTAACCGACAATCTGAAGCATTTCCCGGCCACGCTTCTTGAGCCGCTGAACCTAGAGGCAAAGAGCGCTGATGCGTTCATCGCGGACACGATTGCATTGGACATCGGGCGAGCCGTGGCGGCCATCCACCAGATGCGACAGCGATTGGAAAGACCAGCGATGACTGCCTCTGACCTCCTCGTGATGATGGACGCCAACGGGCTGACGACGGCCGTGAACATCCTCCAGCCGCACGAAGCTTCACTCTAGCAGCTCCTCACGCTTGGCCGCTGTTGGCCGTCATCGCATAGGCGCAGCCGCTTGGAACGGATCTGATCTCCGCAGGCTTACTCAGCCACTCTAGGGAGGGCGATATGCTGACGGGTGGTTTGCTGTGGCTGATTGGGGTGCCGATCCCCGTCCTAATCCTGATCTGGTTCTTCTTTCTTGGGGGGCGGTAACGCCTCCTGCGTAACTACCGCGACTCGGCCATCTTGAAAGCTATCTCGCCGCTATGCGCACAGCCCTTGCAGGCCTTACCATCGCTATTGCTATGGGTGGGGCTCAGGCGGTCGAGCCGGTGCCGAAGTTCAAACCCAACACCCTCTACCCTGATGCTCGGGCTTCGCTTCTTCAGCTCGGCTGGAGGCCTGCCACTGTGCCACCGTCAAGCCGAGTGTGCGAGCGTCGCGAGGATACCTGCGAAGCCTACCCAGAGGCTGAGACCTGTGCGCCGTTCGGAGCCGCGGCGTGCTCGATGCCCTGGAAGCGCGGCGAGCAGCTCATCAGCGTCATGACGATCGGCGACACTGACATCCTGGTTCGGTCCGCGTCTTGTCGATCAGGCTGTTAGGTACCCCGCAGAGAGCGTCACGATTGAACGACCTGCAGCTGCGGAAGAGGCGGCGCACCCCATTAAGAGCGCGCCGCAAAGTTAGCTCGTGGTCTCATCAACGAGCAGGCGCCCAGGGCAAAGTCCAGGCCATGAAAAATTCGCTCCGTTGAACCGGGCGGGCTTCCAGTCTTGGACAAAGGTGTCACCGCGGAGTCCGAGGTTGGCGTGCGCTTAGCATGTGACAGATCATGACAGGGGCGTTGCTGCCCGCCGGTGATCGAGCTAGCGCCGAGACCCTCGCCGCTGCACCCAGGTCATCGACGGTCGCCGCATGCGATGACGCCGCATTCGCAGGTTGGTGAGCATATCGGAAGGCGAAGAGACACCGGCTACGGGGCCAGCCGGCACGGCGGCGGCCGGAAGGCTTGAGCCAACCAGGCCGGCACCGGCAAGCGCGGCCAGAATTAAGATACGCATGGGAATCCTCCGTGCCTCAGCGCAGGAGGATCGCGTCGGCTATAGGGAAGCGTTGAGGTCCGTTTCCGGTTCAGTAGCCGCGCCCACCCACGACATCGTCCGCTGCGGTTTTCGCACTACGACCGTTGCCGAGCCTCCACGACGAGCAGCAGGGCGATGCAGCATCTATAGATGTAATTAAAACACACTTGCACGACACTTGATTGCACGAGTGATTAGAGTTGCGCTAATCATACGTCATCGAATGGTGCCCCAACGCTTATCGGCCTGAATCGCTATTGCCCTGGATTGAGTTGTTAGATGTATGCTGGTGAATACAACCTACACCTAATCGTAATACATCCAAGCCGTGTGCTGATATGCAGGATCGCCGCGTGAAGCTTCGGGTCGAAGCTACCATCGAAGGCCATGTTGCCTTCCCGGGGGTCGATGCAGAAGTCCGCTGTATCGTGACGAACCACTCACCCGTGGGTGCTTGCCTCGCTTTTCCGCCAGGCCTCGCAGTGCCGCGCTACTTTGAACTCGCGATCGGCCAGGAGCCGATGCCTTCAACCGTTCGCATAGTCTGGCGACGAGAGGACTTGGTAGGTGTTGCCTACGCAGCACCCCGATCGGGCGTACCTGACGTCATCCCAGGCTGAGTTCGCGAACGCACGCAGCCAAAAAGTTTCACAGTCTCGCCGTCTTCGGGGCGCCTCCTAAGAGCAATAGTGTTGACGGATCGCCAAGTTCACTCCGTCTTGGAGTGCCCCGCGTTGCGCAACACCCTCCTAGCCCTTCTGGCCGTCGTCGTCGTCATGGCCGCTCACGGCGTGGCCAAGCTGGTGCTGCTGCCGTTCCGGGCGCTGCGCGGCCTGTTCCGACACAGTGCCAAGCCAGCGCAGGTCACGGCGCGCTAACCGGATCCCGGCAACCTATGCGGACGCCGGTGAGATTGTCGACCTCCCCCGCTAGCCCGTGATCAGATCGGGCGGTGGGGATGAGGCGGCCCGTCAAGATAGAGCGTGCGAGTATATCATCGCCTCGCGCTATCAGGTTCCGCTAGCGGCGCCACACCCACCTCACTGTTCGTGATTATCATTGCCGCTCGCGGCTGATCGCTTTGCCGCCTCTTTAACGAGGGCGTGCAGAAGTGCTGTCGTAAACGCCTGCATCTCCTCTGTTCCGTGCTTCATCACAGCATCGTGCGCCTCTCGGCATGCATCGACCATCTCATCGAAGTCATGGTCGTCGATCATCGCACTACCTGGGCTCCAATTCGCTCACCGCGAGCACGGCGCGGGTAGGTACTATTCAGGATTGCGACTTTGAAGTAGGTTCGGGGCGTGGATCACAAATTTTTTTAGCGCGCCTAGAGAGCCGCCCATGCGTCATCCAGTGCGGCATTCGCATTCCGGTTCCAACCAACACGACCGCGGTCGCAAGGCCATCCAGCGGATCGCGGACACGTTGGGGTGTCCTGTCGAGACGCTTCTAGAGACAGCCCATTCGGAGGCTTACCCAGACGAGATTGCCGAACTGATCCGGCTTTGGTTCAAAATCCAAGATACCACGATACGCAAAGCTCTCTTGGAGCGAATACGGGTAACGGCAGGCGAGCCGTCGAAGTGAGATGTGTCGTCAAGAACGCCAGCCCGTGATCAGATCGGGCGGCGGGGCCGAGCCGAGGATCAGGAATGTCTCAAGCGCGATGGTCGCGGTTTCAGTGCTCGGTCCCCGGCATGTTCTGCCTTGGCGTGCCGCCATGATCTTTGATGAGGTTGGAGCGTTCCGGATCGCCCTTCAAGTTAGCGACCTGCTTGCGTGCGGCCAATGCGAGAAAGCCGACGCCGCCGATCGTGCCCAGCGCTAGAAATAACAGAGAGATACCGCTGCCCATGGGCGAGGCCTTTCGTTGACGAAACCGCCCAAGGAAGGGTGACGGAGAGCACTATGCTACAAGCCAAACAGTGCCTGGAGCCATAGGTTGCAGTTTTAGAAGATATTATAGGCGCGACGTATTTCCTTAACAAATTTAGGGAGGAGCCACGTGGGCTCAAACTATGTTGATCTAGGCAGAAATTGCCGCGGCGCGGAGTTTCATCGTGTACAATCCCATCTTTTCATTGATATTGCTGGCGATCGAGTCTCAGCGCGTGATCGAGTTACGAATGGTGCGCCTCGCCTGGGGCGGCCGCGAGGGCCGGGCCGAGATGCAGTCGATGGTTGTCGAGAAGGTGCACGCCGCCGGCGAGGCCATGACGACGCTGATGCTCGGTGGCTCGCCCGAAGCTGTCATCGCCCGCTACCGCGAGCACGTCGCCTTCAACACCAAGCGGCTGTCGGCGGCCTAGCACGAAGCGTCAGTCACGCCCCGCTTCGGCGCTCGCACGCCCTACCATCTCCCACGGTGCCGCTCAGCCGTGCGAGGGCATTTCCAAACCAGTTATTAGCGGGATAGCTCAAGCCGGCTTCAGATGCCGTCGCAGCCAGCGGGTCGCATCTTCCAGGCTCAGAAAAGTCCGGGCCTTCCTCCCCTGCAGCCGGCCGAACCCAACCTCGATGAACCAGCTCCCGACATCATCGTGCTCCGGCTCGGCGAGGCGGACCAGAACCGCCACAAGCAGGCCGTTGGCGATCACCAGCCTGCCTTCGCGATCAGGGCTGTCCGTGTCGACGGGGATCGGCTGAAGCACGACCAGCGTCTCGACGTTGCCCTGTTCGGACATCCGCTAGCCCTCCTGGGCGGTGCCTGGCCAACTCAGATCGCGGCGCTCGCCCCAGCGGGTGTTGCGCAGGTGTAGGTAGTTTGGTGCGAAGCTACAGAAGGCCTTCAGCCGTTCGACATCGAGGATGGTGAGCACCCGGCTCTTGAGGTGGATCAGGCCAAGGGCGCGCAGCTCCCGCAAGGTCCGGTTCACGTGCACGTCGGACAGGCCCATCGTGTCGGCGATCTCGGTCTGCGTCAGCGGGAAAGCGTAGCTGTTGTCGGTGACACGTCCCACCGCTTCCAGACGCATGAGGAGTTCGCACAGGAGATGCGCGATGCGCTGATCCGGAGCCCGGCCGCCCATGTTGACGAGCCACTCGCGCAAGACGGTACCATCGACCAGGGAGCACCACCAGAAGGCGCGGGTGATGCTGGGATGGTGGGCTGCGATCTCGTCGATGGCCTGGCGCGGGACATCCACGACCTTACACGCCGATATCGTGCCGATGCTGTGGTCCACCTCGTCGGGGATGAACAAGTTCAAGTAGCAGAAGTCACCCGGAACACAGAGGGCCATGATCTGGCGCTGGCCGTCCGGGAGCACCTTGTACCGGCAGGCGAAGCCATCCAGGATGAGTAGGACGTTGTCGGGCTTGTCGCCTTCCTAGATCAAATCCTGGCGCGCGCCGACCTGCCTCACCTTGAGCGTCAGCCCGTTCAGGGCCCAACGGGCCTATTCGGACAGCGGTTCGAAGCTCTCAAGCTTCCGCGTCAGCGCCTGCTGCATCGGACCGCCCTCATGGGTGGGAGACCGAGCTTGCGTCCGGAAGGTACCCCTCGAAGGGCCAACTCGGGTTCCCCCGCCCTGCCTCGGAACAGATGACCTGCGCCAAAAGGGTCCGCGCCATCCGGGTCGGCAACGAGTCCTCAATTCGGTCGGGTCGGAACAAGCTAGGCAGGCGATAATCGGACACGATCCGCTCACGTAGCCCGTTATGCTCGCATTATTGCGGCGCCGGCCCAACACCCGTGCCAGGGACTGACAAGGCTAATCCGATTAAAAAGCAGATTTTTGAAGAGGGCTGAACCTGATAAAGCTATTGGTACGTTATCAGACCGTCCAACTGTCCGCTCTCGCCGCGGCCAAAGTAACCCCGTCACTACCGATTTCGGACCCGGTATAGCCCAGCATCTGGGCGAGCTGCTCCCGAGCGCGCCAGACGCGGCTCTTTATGGTGCCGATCTGGCAGTTCATTTCAGTTGCGGCTTCCTCGTAGGTTAAGTTCTCAATCACGATGAGGACGAGAGCTTGCCGTGAATTCGGGGCCATTCGAGCGAGCGCTGCCTTCATATCACGCACGTCGAGATGGCCACTTTGCTCAGGTAGTGAGACCATCCGGGCGGCATGTGCACCCTCTTCGTCTTCCACCTCGCGCGTACGTTTCCGACACTCACTGTAAAACTGATTTCGCATGATCGTAAAAGACCACGCCTCCAAGTTCGTGCCTCGAATGAAGTTCGATTGCCCGCGCAATGCGCGCAACAGAGTTTCTTGAACCAAGTCGTCAGCTGTGGTGGTATTGCGCGTCAACGATCGGGCAAATCGATGCAGTGCCGGCGTCAGTGCTAAAAGTCCTTCACGAAACTCAGCTCCCCCGGCATCCTGAGCGCTCTTGAGGGCGGCATCAATCTTCGCAATTAACTTGGCAATATTATCTGGAATGTTCTCGCGCTCAATAATTCGCGTATACGTTGCGCCAAGCATCTGCCCGAGGTGAAGGCGAACGCCTGCGGGCAAATCCGGCTTTTGCCGAGTAGTCACGGCACAGCTGGGCCTGAATTGAACCATGACCGTGGCCTGGGCAGAGGGAGAGCCCCCTCAAGCAAAACTACTCATCCGGCGGTCGCGCGGTTAAGTCTGCGTCTTTTTACGGTTTTTGCAGGAAATATTATTTTTCAATCTATCGCGCGCAAGGCGGAGAGGTCGTCTTGCACGGTGCCCGAATACCCCCCTTGCCCATCCATGTGAGGCGCATGCACATGCATGGACCAACAGAAACTAATGGGTTTCGTCACCCACCTTCTGGGCACCATGTTGGCCGGGGGGCCATATCATCCCAGCTCGCCCGGCCTTGCGCATATCTCTACTGCGAACTGCGAAGGCTAAAACGAACGCCGGCACCGCCGGGACGAGCAACAGATTAACAAATGGATAGATGCTTCGTCAACGTAGTAAGAGTAATAATTACGCATCAATACTCGACCTTCAAGTGGGATTGCTACGTCGATGCGGATCCCTGATATCTCCGGCCTCTTGACCTACGCCCTCTGCAAGATCCGGAATATCAAGAAGCTCGTTATAGATCTGCCGGTTCGTGATCATCCCTTCCCTCGTCACGATTGCTGTTGCAACGATCACAAGAAAAAGACCAATCAAGGCAAGACTGAGACTTACATACTTGAATACATTATCATCAGGAAATGCTAACGACAACCCTCCTGCGATCAATGTTATTATTAGCAATATGGCCGACGTAAGTACTATAATATTTGCGTATCCCATCAGATCACAGCGCCGTTTATAACGGAATATCTGATCCTTCATGTTAGCTCTCCGGCTATCAGATAGTTCAGAGGTGCGATATTTCTCAATCAGTTCGCGATACCGATCTATTGCAGAGTCATGGCGAACCTGCAGAAAACCCATAAATATCCAGGCGGCGAAAATGATCGAGGCTGCTGGCCCGATAACTTTCAAAATATTGGCGAGATCTAAATTCATTGGGCTAAGGTCGCCTCCATTGCTCCTCGGCAACCCACCGCCTCTCAAGAGTTTCCTGGGCCGCGCGCATTTGGCGCTCGCGCAGTGATCGGGGGGGGGCAAGCATGACTTGCCAAACGCGGAGGCCGTCCTTCGCGGACAAGCCGCTTCTGGGTCGTGACGGACTCCGCTCAGCCTTGCGCACTCCCGACCGCGTCCGCGGCGGATAATCCTGAAATGGGTTCGAGCTGAGCCATAGGGAAACTTCGGTGTGTCCCCGGCGCTCTCGCGGAGCGGTGTTTCATCCGGTTGAACGACCGTTCGATCGGACGTAACACCCCGCAAAATCAGCATGGCTTTGATCGGCCCCCACAGGGTGGTCCAAGGTTAAATTTAGTGCGCGGTAGGCCGCTCCGCCACGGGTAGCTTGGCCGGCGGAGCTGGTCGGGCGAGCGCAGCCGGCCAAGCAGTGAAGGCTGGCATAAACACCTCTGGTGC
>NZ_JAKSYN010000212.1:0-311 GCF_022829565.1 Methylobacterium sp. J-001 | reverse complement strand
GGCACGTTGACGGTGAAGTGATGGGCGCCGGTTTCAGAATGTGGCGCGAGGCCACAAACGCATCTCCCTCCCTCCTCTGCGGGGGAGGGTGGGCCGGCCGTCAGCCCGGGTCGGGAGAGTGGATCGCGGCTTCCGGACAAGGAGGGTTCGGTATGCATGCCACAGCCTTATCCTGCGCCGTCGCTCCCCTCTCCCGTCCCCCCTCTGGGGCCACCCTCCCCCGCAGAGGGGGGAGGGGTTTCGCGCTGGGCGTTTTCGCGATTCTTTCGACCTCCCTCGCCTTCGTCGCCGGATACGCCGGCTCCCGTGCC
>NZ_JAKSYN010000206.1:0-310 GCF_022829565.1 Methylobacterium sp. J-001 | reverse complement strand
CGCAGAACATCCCGGTCGATCAGGCCCGGACCCAGGTCGCCCAGTACGTGCAGCAGTTCAACGACACGGTCGCGAAGACTCACGAGCAGGCCAAGCAGGCGGCCGATGCCGCCGCTCGCGTCGGCGCACAGGGGGCGCCCTACGGTGCCTTGGCGCTGATCCTCTGAGCGCTGTCGGCCTTCTTCGCGGGTCGTCGCGCCGCCGTCGACCCAGTCGTGAGCCGCCCCGCGGTGACCACCACCACCCAGCCGCGGGGGTGACCATGACCCACCCTGCCGCCACCGAACCGCCCATCCTAGGGATCCTGGTC
>NZ_JAKSYN010000205.1:0-406 GCF_022829565.1 Methylobacterium sp. J-001 | reverse complement strand
GTTCCGCTAGGCGACAGCCTCGGGGTATTGGTCAGTTGTCTCTCTCGCTCGCCCACGAGGCCCGCGGACGGCGGTCCGGTCCGGGCGAGGCACGACCAGATGCCCGATGCAGCGATGGCGAGCGCCCTCCCGCCCCCGTCTGGGGGTTGGGGTGAGCCGGCCGGCAGGGCGGGGCGCCAGAGCGGCAGCGCCGCGGTTCGGGCTCTCGCACCGGGCGCGAGGGGGGCGGAATCGGCGCTCCCCTCTCCAGGCGCGATTGGCGGGGCACCCTCCCCCGCAGAGGGGGGAGGGAAGCGCGCGCGGATGCGGCAGCCGTCTCGACTGAGAAAAACTCAGTCCAAGTCCTCGACCTCTTCGGCACCGCCATAGACCCGCTGGGCCAGCGAGGCTTCCATGAACGGATCGA
>NZ_JAKSYN010000204.1:0-876 GCF_022829565.1 Methylobacterium sp. J-001 | reverse complement strand
GCGCGCCCACGGCGGCGGCCTTCACGGCGTCGACGAAGGCCTGGGTGTCGGGCACGACGTGGTCGGCGGCCATGATCAGCACCACCGCCTGCGGGTCGATCGCGGCGGCATGCAGCGCGGCCACCGCCACGGCGGCGGCGCTGTCCCGGCCCTGGGGTTCGAGCACGATGTCGGCGGCGATCCCGAGCTGGCTGCACTGCTCGGCGACGATGAACCGGGCCTCGGCCGAGGCGATCACGGTCGGCTTGGCGAACACGGACGCATCCGCGACCCGCTCGAGGCTGGCCTGGAAGGTCGAGGTCTTCGCATCCACCAGCCGGGCGAACTGCTTGGGCATGCTCTCCCGCGAGGCAGGCCACAGACGCGTCCCCGTGCCGCCGCACAGGATCATGGGATAGACCATATCGATAGTCTCAGGCATCAAGATAGATCTTTCACAAATGATGTTCTGAACTTCAAGACAGAACGATTAGCCAAAACTCACTTCAATAGGTCGAGCTGTCCGCCGGCCCTGACCGGGCGGTGGCCGTGGTCCTCGCGCTTGAGGACGCCGTCGATGAACTGTGCCATCGCGCCGGTGAAGCGCTCGATGCTGAACTCGGAGGCCCGGCTGACCAAGTCGCTGGGCCTCGGCGCGATCGCCTTGCACCGCGCGATGGCGTCGATCAGAGCGTCCACCGACTGCTCGTGGAAGAACGTACCGGTCACCCCCTCCTGCACCGTCTCGGTCGCGCCTCCCTTGCCATAGGCGATTACCGGCCGGCCACTCGCCATGGCCTCGACCGGAACGATGCCAAAATCCTCCTCGCCGGGGAAGATCAGCGCTTGGCAGCGGGCGTAATGATGCTTCAAAACCGCGAAGGGCTGAGGGCCGAG
>NZ_JAKSYN010000199.1:0-673 GCF_022829565.1 Methylobacterium sp. J-001 | reverse complement strand
CGGTGAGGGGGCTTGAACGGATGAAGCTCATCCGGAGCCGCCCCCTCACCTTCGGCTGCCGCCTCGCTCCGGCGACGACGCGGTCGCCGGAGCCCTCTCCCCGCGTGCGGGGAGAGGGAGTGCTGGGCTTACGCGCCGCCGCAGGTCTTGGTCTTGGTGTTGTAGTTGCCGCACTTGAGCTTGACCCAGTCGGCCTCGAGGTCCTTCGAGCCCTCAAGCTGCTTCGACCACGCCTCGCCGGGGATCAGCTTGTCGGTCTTCCAGACCACGTCGAACTGGTCGTTCGCCTCGATCTCGCCGATGAAGACCGGCTTGGTGATGTGGTGGTTCGGCAGCATGGTGGCGG
Source organism: Methylobacterium sp. J-001 (assembly GCF_022829565.1). Lineage (NCBI taxonomy): Bacteria > Pseudomonadati > Pseudomonadota > Alphaproteobacteria > Hyphomicrobiales > Methylobacteriaceae > Methylobacterium > Methylobacterium sp. J-001. The sequence continues at coordinate 327 of NZ_JAKSYN010000199.1, read as the reverse complement.
TGCCGCCGGTGAGGTTCTTCTGCTCGATGCCCGGCAGCGCCGCGATCACCTTGTCGGGGTCGGTGGTGCCGGCCTTCTCGACCGCCTTCACCCACATGTTGAAGCCGATATAGCTGGCCTCCATCGGGTCGTTGGTGACGGCCTTCGGGTTCTTCCGGAACGCCTGCCACTTCTTGATGAACTCTTCGTTCTCCGGCGTCTTGATCGACTCGAAGTAGTTCCAGGCGGCGAGGTGGCCGACCAGCGGCTTGGCGTCGATGTCGTCAAGTTCCTCCTCGCCCACCGAGAAGGCCACCACCGGGATGTCGGTGGCCTTGATGCCCTGGT
>NZ_JAKSYN010000198.1:0-366 GCF_022829565.1 Methylobacterium sp. J-001 | reverse complement strand
GACACCCTCAAGGTCACGCCGCCCACCGGGGTGGAGGGCATCGAGAAGTACCTCGCGTCCGGCCACATGCGTGGCATCGGTCCGGCCATGGCCAAGCGCATCGTCGCGGCGTTCGGGGAGGGCACGTTTGAGATCATCGAGGCCGAGCCGCAGCGACTGCCCGAGGTCGCCGGCATCGGCCCGAAGCGTGCCGCCCGCATCATCGCCGGCTGGGCCGAGCAGAAGGCGGTGCGCGAGATCATGCTGTTCCTGCACGCCCACGGCGTCGGCACGGCGCGGGCGGTGCGGATCTTCAAGACTTACGGGCACGACGCCATCGCGGTCATGACCGAGGACCCGTATCGGCTGGCCAAGGACATCCGCGGC
>NZ_JAKSYN010000194.1:0-5987 GCF_022829565.1 Methylobacterium sp. J-001 | reverse complement strand
TGGAGCACGCCCGGCGTCCCGGCCATCGCCGGGCTGCACAGGTTCCGCGACTATGGCTCGTACATCGACGATCTGCAGGCCGGCGCGACCGTGCTGATCGCCGATCTCGCCCGCGACGCGCGCACGGCGGCTGCGGCTGACACGTTCGCCGCCATGGAGGCGCGCGCGCTAGTTAATCTGCCGGTCATGGAGCGCGGCCGCTTCGTGGCTTTGTTCTTCGCGCTGAAGCCGACGCCGCACGCGTGGAGCGCCGATGAGGTGGCCTTCCTGCAAAGCGTCGCCGATTGCGCCCGCGCGGCTATCGCCCGGGTCGAGGCCGAGGACCGGCAGCGGCTGCTTAACCAGGAGCTGAGCCACCGCATGAAGAACGTGCTGGCGATGGTGCAAGCCATCGCCACGCAGACCATGCGCACAGCCACCGACATGGACACCGCTAAAGAGGTGCTCGCCGGGCGGCTCGTCGCCCTGGGCAAGTCGCATGACCTCCTACTCGGCGGTGAGATCGGCAGCACCGCGCTCGACACCCTGATCACGAATGCCCTGGAGCTGCACCGGGATCGGCCCGATCGCTTCGTGATCGCGGGTCCGCCGGTCGCGGTGGGCGCGCGGGCGGCGCTCTCCCTCTCGCTGATCCTGCACGAACTCGCGACCAACGCGGCCAAGTACGGCGCGCTGTCGACCGATGCAGGGCAGGTCACGATCGATTGGCAGATCAGATCCGAGATGCACGAGCCGGAGATGGTGCTGAGCTGGCGGGAGGTCGGCGGCCCGGTTGTGGTCGCACCGACACGAACGGGCTTCGGCACGCGGTTGATCGGTCGCGGGCTTGCCGGCAGCTTTGGCGGGGTGGTCGACCTCGCCTACCCGCCGACGGGGGTGGTCTGTACGATCACGGCGCCGCTCAGGGGATTGCAGGCCCACGATCTGGGATCGCTCGGCTAATCTTCGGTAGCGTCCGGATCAAAGACACGTTGGCTCTGGGTGGTATCCAACCGTCGTAGCAGTGCGGCCATAGCCTCTGGCACCGGCTCGGACGGGAGCACGGCGTAGACCTGCCGCAGATTGCGGCCGAGGTGACGCTGGATCGCATGGGGGGAGCTGGAGTGAACCCAGTGCGTCTGGGGTCCTGGCATGGGGAGGGGGCTTTCAAGGTCGATCATCGCCGGCCCAATCGGGGGCGTTCGCTCTGTCACACCAAGTGGCTCCTACGACCGCAGGTTGCGAGGATCTGCGTTAAAATGGACCGACGCCGTTACGTTCCCACTAACCGGCGAAAGCCGAAGCGTGTGACATGACGAGCACAACTGCGTCGAAGCGGGTCGGATGAGCGCGGAAAAACATCCTCATAGTTTTCATCAGTTCGATAGGGTCAGCTTAGGCAGATAGCCAAGGATCGAACGGACAGAGAATGGTTTCGAAATACAGGCCGCTCCCGACCCTTCGCTGACCCTGGGAATGTCCGCTCGCGGGCAACCCAGCTGACTGTCGCCTGCGACCGGGATTGGCGGGAAGCCGAATGTCCGGTTCTGCGCACACTTGCGATCCGACGCGACGTAGTCTGGCCGAAGGATGTCTGACCGCGTCATGGCAAAAGTTAGCAGGAAGCGGACATCCTACTACGACCCGACGGACCAGCGAATTTAATCCGTACGGAACCTAGAAATTTTAACGAACCGACAGGTCGTACACAATTTATGCTTCGCACTCATTGTGCCGGAGTAAGGCCCAGTCGATTTCTGGTGGTGCGGACGTTCCCCCGTACGATGGCTTGCCCGTCGCGCCAAATGACGATGCATGATTGATCCGCTCCTGGTCCGCTCGACTGTACCGAGATCAAGAGTTTAGGATCGATGCTCACCATGCCCCAATCGTCGGCGAGTTCCAAAACGATAACGTCCGTAGCCGGAGGCGGGTCCAGCGTTTGCAAATCCGCTGCTTTTTGAGGCTGATTTATCGCAATTCGCGCATCCGGCCTACCCGGCGCAGCAAACAGAATAATTGCTATGATCACGAAAGTGCTATGCCGAGCTGACATGGTCAAACCGATCGTGTGAAAACGATTGGCTCTTTCGGTAGGCAAGCCAGGTCATCTTCCTGCAATCCTAGATTTGATGCGATAACCTGGCGGGGCGCCAAGGTCATCCACTGTGATAGCGAGCATTCCTGGTGCGAGGGACTGTCGTGAACCCCGACAAATGTACACGGCTCGTCACCGATGTTCTCGATCATGTGCGCGGCGGCTCGCGGCAGGTAAGCGCAGTCGCCAGGCTTCAAATCCGCCGTTGCCAAGCGCTTCTCGGGCTCGAACACCGTCACGCGCGTCCGGCCTTCGAGTAGAAAGTGCCACTCGTTCGCGCTTGGATGCCAGTGCGGTGCGTGCAGGGCGCCCGGCAGCAACGTCTCGCTGAAACCCGTCATCGTCGTCGAGATCGGGAACGCCTTGGCCGGAGCAATGCGCAGTGTGCCGGCGGAGCATTCGATCAACGGCTGAGCCTGCGCGAGCGCGAACCGGTGCGAGCTCGCAGCGTTCAAGCGTCGCTCGCCGCGGGCGACATCTCCATCCAGTGGGATCACTGGACCTTGCGCGATGTAAACTTCAGCCTCCGGCAGATCGCGGGTCACGGCCTCGCTCAAATTGAACGCCGCCCTTAAGATCGAGTGGTCGAGCCGGCTGAGCCAATCGCTCAAGCCGAAAGTTCCGTGATCACCGTAGAGGCCGTCGTCGAACGTCAGGATGGCGTGGCAGGGCACATCGCCCAGCGTCTGGATCGCGTGGGCATGGCCAGCTGGGAACGACCAAGTGTCGCCGGGGCCAAAGTTCAAGACCTCCAAGCCGCCGTCGGGATCCAAGATTGTCACCTGACAATGACCGTTGATCACGTAAGCCCATTCAGCCGACGAATGCCAATGCATCTCGCGGACGCCGCCGGGATTGAGGAACAGGTGGGCGCCCGCAATGCCAGTCGCGATTGGCAATTGATTGGCGGTGAGATCACGCGCCCAACCGCCCGAGGTCGCCTTGATGGCCCCGCCGTCGAGCCGCCCGGTGAAGGGCTGGGCCGCACCGGGTTTGCGCGGAATGGTACGAACGAAGGCCTGAGAGGATGATGCTTCTTTGCCTGCTGCTCGACCGTCACCGTCAGCTCCGATAGCTCGCCCTGCCGCGACAGCACCCATGCCGAAGGCCAGTCCACCGAGGAAAAATCGCCGCTCAGTTTCCACGTGCCCCCCTTTAGCCTTCAGCATTGCGCCATCAATCAAAAGGAAACCCCGTTGCTACGGGATGATTGAGCGGACGTTCTCACATCCGACGGCCACACTCGTATTTTTCGAGGCATTCGACGTCAGCCGAATGGATGATATGCTGCATTCAGACATGTTTCGAATCAGGTTGGGCAAGTGATGGCCACCTATGGTCACCGCGCTGGTGAGGACCTGAAGTGACGAACAGTGAATTATCTCAGGGCCCTCATGCACTTTTGAGCAAGGCGCCGGAACACGGGCGCGTTGTCCAAGAGCTGCAGATTGATCCTGTCGTACTTCGTGCCGGAACGGAGGCAGAACAGCTCTCGCAAATCCTAAGTACCGTGTATGATGCGGCGCTCGACGCAGAGCGTTGGCGGGAAGCGCTTCAGCTCACCACCGGGTTTTTGGACGGGACCGCTGCGAACCTGTTCTGGCAGGATCCGATAAATAACCAAGCGGCAGTGTTTCACGACTGGGGTGACAATCCGGATTACGTCCGAAATTATCTTGAGCGCTACGCAGCCTTAAATCCCTTTTTCCCAGCTATATCTTTTGTTCCGACCGGTATAGTCTTCAGTGGTGGCGATATCATTCCACATGAGGAGTTTGCACAGACGCGTTTCTATCAAGAGTGGGTAGCCCCACAGGGTTTCATCGATGTCATCGGCGTCAATCTCCATCGCTTTGCAGTCGGCGTTGCGGCGTTTTCTGTCCGTCGCAGTCGCGCGCAAGGGTTTGTCGACGACGAGATGAGGCGGAAATTGGAACTGCTAGCGCCGCACCTGCAACGCGCCGTGATGATCGGCCGTGAGTTTGACGGTCTTCGATCGAAAACTACATCGCTGGAAGCAGTGCTCGATCGTGTGACGGCCGCTGTTTTCCTGGTCAATGCTGTTGGGAAACTGGATTTTGCCAACGAGGCCGGTCTCAGTCTTCTACGCAAGGGTGACATGCTCTGTCGACGTGATGGCGTCCTCGCCGCATCAGACCGTGCCGCCGATAAAACACTACGAGCAGCTTACGCCTCGTCCAGTACCGGGAACGACCACTCGATGATGTCCTGCCCCCCGTCGATTGTTTTAACGAACAAACAGAAAGAGCGACATCTTGTGCATGTCCTGCCGCTGTCTTCCGGTGCTCGCCAAACGGGGTATCTCGGACATCGGGCACAGGCCGCCGTATTCGCTCGCAAAACGGAAGTACCGATCACTTCCGGCATCGAAGTGCTGGCCAAACTCCATGGCTTGACGGGGAGTGAGGTTCGGGTCCTACAGGCGGCGGTGGTGCTCGGTACGGTCGCCGAGATAGCGAGCTCCCTAGGCGTGGGGGGGGCGACCGTAAAAACGCATCTTGCGTCCTTGTTTGCAAAAACAGGAACGCACCGACGCTCCGAACTAGTCAGCGCCGTAGCGGCGCATGGCAACCCGCTGCTCTGAGGGGCAATGCCGACCGAAGTGATCTAAATCAATCTCGCGGCGTACAGTCTACGGCGATCGAACCGTACGGTTTCATCCGGGGGCCGCGAAGCCGCCGCTGGAGTCGGATCTGGGCAGCCAAGCTGCTCGCGATCCAGCGGGGTCGATGCTTGTGAGCACGCGAATTTCGGCAGGCCCCCTAGATTGTCTGCGCGCTGGTCATGCTCACTTTTCGCATTGAAGTTCTATATGGGTCGCGCAACACAGAGATGCATCAGAGATCTTGGTCCGACCAATTATCAGTCGAGTGCAGCGACGGCGATTGGGTCACTGCTGTCAAAGATTTGATAAGACGTAGCAATGTGGGAACCCCGCTCGATGAGCTGCATCTGTCCAAGCAGCATCAGCAGGGCGAACGTACCCCATAGCGCAACAAATAATAGAGGCGGTCCTTCGCCGGACATGCGATTTGCTCCTTTGTAGCGACCCCAAAGATAAATGGTAACCATGCTTAGAAGTGGGAGGATCAATCGTTAGACACCTCACCTGATTGCTCGGATCGGGCCACTTCTTCTGCTGACCTCTCAGTACTCAACGAGGCATAGCCTGGGCATCCGATCTGCTGGAGCTCCAACGGCGTCGAGGCCAGCGCACAGGCCAATTCCGGCAGGTCTGCTAGATCGTCCGCGCGCGGCGCAGTAGCTGTGGCGATGAGCAGGACGGGCATCAGAAAGTAGCGCATTAAAAATCCCTCTGCGAACCCCCCGATGGTAGAGGTATCGGGAGTCGAAGGGAGGCGCATCATCCGTTCGGATGATATGAAGCCTCGGGCTTAGCCCTCCAGGCCAAGCCGTAAAATTACCAACTTCATATCTATATTGGCGAATTCATTAATCGTGGCCACGGTGTGGACGGGATTGCGGATCGCCACACCTTGTTATGCCATTCCATTGCAGAGGCTGATGGTTCTCAAGACACCCTTTCAATAATGTTCGAAAATCACAGCCGGAATGATGAGTGTCAACTATCGAGGATCGACTGAAGTTTCTAGGATTATTGTGATAAACTCAAAACCAAACGTCCGGTTATGCATGCGATTGCGATCCGGGATGACGTAATCGGGTCGGATGCGGAACGTCCGCTTCGAGGCAAGTGGCTGACTTCCGCTACCCACCCATAGCGGCCGTGGTCAGCCCCCATTGAAGTGGTCCGCCCTTTGGTATGGCTTTTGAGCCTGGAGGACGGACGAGATGGCAAAGCACCCGAAGCCCGAGGAGATCGTCGCGAAGCTACGTCAGGCGGACGTTCTGATTTCACAGGGCCAGA
>NZ_JAKSYN010000193.1:0-43550 GCF_022829565.1 Methylobacterium sp. J-001 | reverse complement strand
ACCGCGTCTTCAAATCCTACGCCGACATCCTCGACCACTGCTGCCACGCCTGGAACACCCTCATCGACCGACCCTGGCGTATCATCTCCATCGGACTGCGCGCCTGGGCTCATGGGTTCTGATCAATGAGGATCGGTATAAGCGCTATCCCGGCTCGGCCGCTGCCAGGCCATCGCCCGTGAAAGCCGGAAACCGCGTGGCGGTAACGGCGCAGAACAGTCGTCCTCTCGCAGCGATCGATCCACGCTTGCGCTCGCTTCGACCCGGTAAGACAGTACCGCTCACCCCGATCCTTGCGTCACAATGTGAGGGTTCGAGCCGACGGAGCACTCGCGCCGCCGAGCCCTGGTCCGGAAGAGCACCTTTTGTCGCTCGGCTCGCGCGCCCAAGCATTCGCGGCGCGGAGGCTTTCATCGTACGCCCACCGACGGCAGCGGCGCTCCGGACAGAACGCGGCGCGTCAGCTCACCCGCCCACGATACTGATCGTCGCTCACCGCCTCTAGCCACGTCATCGCCTGTCCATCCAGACGCTCTTGAATCGCGATATGGCCCATTGCCGTCGTCGCGGTGGTGCCGTGCCAGTGCTTCTCGCCGGCCCGCACTTGAGAGGGCCGGCCGGCCATCATGAGGTCGCTCGTCGTCGCATTCTTTTCGCAACAGGCATAGCGGTCTAATTCAGCCGCACCAGCCGGTCGAGAAGCGCTCGGTCGTGAAGCAGCGCCATGCGTTCTTTCGGCGTGAGCCAAGCCTGAGCCTCAGTCACGGTCTCGGCCTCGCAGACCTTGGCGGTGGCAAGGGTCTGATCCGGATCGATGACGCCCCGGGGCCGGGACACACCGACCGGCAGCATGCGGGCATGCGCCTCGGCCAGGTCCGGGTCGGCGTGGAGGGCCGCCAGCGCGTCGGCATCGTCGAGACCCTGAGCGGCGTTGCGCGCCGCCAGGATGCCGGCCCGGACTGCAATTTCGGGCGGCGATGCCTCCTCGGGGGTGGCGAGCAGGAGGCGGCGCTTGAGGGCGAGGCCGAGCCCGAGCTGGCCACTCGCCCAGGAGATCGGGATCGCCAGCACGAGGCCCAGGATCGTCGGGCTCATCCAAAGGAACAGCGAGGTCGCGAGAGCGAATGCCGCTATCCCGGCAACGAGGCCGAGGGCCATGTGCCAGCGATGCCGGGCGACGATGTCCCGCATCGGGATCGAGCCGTCGTCGCGGCGCTGCGGGTTCCAGCCTGTGTCGCGCCCGAGCAGGATGCCCATCACCGAGCCGGACTGGATCACCATCGCCACCGGAGCGACTAAGGCCGAAAGCAGGATCTCGACCAGGCTCGACAGGACCAGCCGGCCGGCACCGCCGCAGGCCCTACGTACCGGACCATTAAGCAGGGCGAGGATCAGGCCGAGGAGTTTCGGCGCCAGCAGCACCGCCATGGTCAGGCCGAACAACTGGAGCGCGCGGACCGGGTCGAACCGCGGGAAGACCGGCGAGAAGCCGGCGCCTCCGAAATAATCCGGCCGCTCGGTGGCGGTCTGTAGGACGAGCAGGATGCCGACCACGAGCTGACACAGCCAGAGCGGGGAGGCGAGGTAGCCGGCGATGCCGGTGGCGAAGTGCTGGCGGGTCGCCGGATGCAGGCCGGCGGCGCTAATCACGCGAGCATGCTGGAGGTTGCCCTGCGCCCAGCGGCGGTCGCGGACCGCGACGTCGATTAGGGAGGGCGGGCTCTCCTCGTAGGAGCCGGGAAGTTGCGGCAGCATGTAGACCGCCCAGCCGGCCCGGCGGATCAACGCCGCTTCCACGAAGTCGTGGGACAGGATGTGGCCGCCGAAGGGCGGCTTCCCGGGCAGGTCCGGCAGGCCGCAGGATTGCGCGAAGGCCCGGGTCCGGATGATGGCGTTGTGGCCCCAGTAATTGCCGTCCCGGCCCGACCAGGCGGATAGCCCGGCGGCGATCACCGGCCCGTAGATCCGGGCGGCGAATTGCTGGAGGCGGGCGAACAGGGTGTTGCGGTTGATGATCAATGGCAGGGTTTGGATGATGCCGGCATCCGGGTCGGCCTCCATGGCGGCCGCGAGCGCCACGATCGCCGGGCCACTCATCAGGCTGTCGGCGTCGAGCACCAACATGTGGTCGTAACGGCCGCCCCAGCGGGTGACGAAATCGCCGATGTTGCCTGCCTTGCGGTGATGGTTCTTGGGCCGGTGCCGGTAGTAGAGCCTGGCGTCCGGGCCGAGGCGACGGCGTAGATCGAGGAAAGCGCGCTCCTCGGCAATCCAGGCATCGGCTTGCGTCGAGTCCGAGAGCACGAACCAGTCGAAATGGTCGCCCAGACCGGTGGTCTCCACGGCCTCGCGCATGGCCTCGACGCCCGCGAAAGTTCGCGCGGTGGCTTCATTGTAGACCGGCATCAGCACGGCGGTGCGGGTGTGGAGCGCGGCCGGGTCCGGGTTCGGTCGCGCCCGGCGCAGCAGCATTGCGAAACCGAGCAAGCCGCTGGTGAAGGCGAGCGCGATCCACGAGAAGGTCAGGCAGAACAGCACCACCAGAACGAGCTGGAGGGGGGTCGGGCTGCCGGAAATCGACACGGTTTCGACCATCTGCCAGCCGCCATAGCCCGTTAGAGCCAAAGCGCCGCCGAACACGAACAGTCGGGACGCCCAGGGGCGTCTCGACTTGCGCACCGGCCGATGGGCGGACGAGCGATCCCACGATGCGAGATCCTGCACCGGCATCGCCAGGGGCGCCTCGTCGGGCATCGCGGCATTACGTTCGGGACGCCCGGGGCCGGCATCGGTTCGCGGAGCGGGCGGCGGCAGGGTTATGGTCTCGTCCAGGCGCACGGTCGGGTCTGATCCTCGGGGTGATGGGCAGGACGGAAAATCACGGTGTCCAGCGGAACAGCCAGGTCTCACTCGCGCGATCCTGGCCGCGCCGAAGCCCCAGACGCAATTCGCTCGCCCGCTCGCTGCCCGGATCGAGCTCGAACAGCACCCTCAGGGTCCTGCGCCCGGGATAATGGAATCGGTCCTGACGGGTAATCGTCCCGGTCGAGGCGCTGAGCGCGATCTCGATCTCATCCGGCCGGGTCAGCCCGTCGCCCTCGAAATCGACCGCAAACAGGCGGCGGTTGCCGATGCTGCCGTGACCGCAGCGGCTGTCTTTAACCCGGGCAAGGTCCGGGGGCAGCGGATCGGGCCAGCCCTTGGACCAGTGCTGGCGGCAGAGGAAGCGCATCTCCGCGCCCTTTGCGAGCTTCGCTTTCGGGCGCCAATAGGCAAACACGTTCTCGTTCAATTCGGAATCGCTCGGAATTTCCAAGAGCGTTACCGCACCCTCGCTCCAATCGTCCTGCGGCTCGATCCACAGGGATGGGCGCTGCTCCCAGTGGCGGCGGTCGTCTTCGAAATCGTCGTAGGAGCGAGCACGCTGCATCAGGCCGAAGCCCTTCGGTCCCCGGTCCAGGAAGGCCGAGACCTGCAGCGCCTCGGGATTGTGTACCGGGCGCCAGATCGGTTCACCGTAGCCGTTGCGGATCGCCAAGCCCTCCACGGAGAAGGCGGCGGCGCGCAGATCGTCCACCCTCTGTCGGTCGAGAGGCCCGAACAGGTAGCTGCCCTGCATCCCGCCGAGCCCGATATGGTCGAGTTCGGCCCGAGCGAACACGGTCCCGTCGATCCCGGCCACGGAAGCCTCCCGGCCCGGGGTCAACGTGAGCGTGAATGCGGCAACTGCCGATTCCGATTCAACCAGGGCATGGACGACGATCGGTTGCCTGGGCGCTGGCGCCTCGACGAACAGGGCCCGGAACAGTGGGAATTCCTCACCGCGGGAATCTGCCGGCCGCAAGGCAAGTGCCCGGGCGTTGATGCCGAAATCCTGACCCTCGGCTACCAGGCGGAAGAATGAGGCCCCCTGAAACAGTGCGAAGTTCGACAGGTCCGTCCCGTCGCCGAAGCGCGCGCGAAGGCGGAAGCCGGAGAAGGCGGTGTCGGCGTTCAAGTCCGGCAGCGCGATGTTGGCGGCGATCAGGCTGTCCCGGTCGTAGGCCACCGGCTGGACCCGCCCATTCTCGACGGTGAACAGCGAAACCGGCGTATCGAAGATCGATCCGCGCAGGAGGGGTTCGATCTCGTAGCCGAAGTCTCGGCCGGCCCAGACGGCCCGACCCGGTACCGGATGGATCGCCTCATAGGCGTCCCGGGACAAAGCCTTCAGCACAGCCGGCACGTCATCGGTCTTCGGCGCCCCGTAGGGGGCGGCTGCCCGGGCGCGGGCGATGTCGATCAGCGTGTTCGGCTCAAACGGCGCGCCGGCGCCCGGCAGCGTGATTGCCGGATTGGCGCCTGCGGGCTCGACCGCGCGTGCGATCGTCGGCAGGAAACCCGCTGCGCTACCCACGGCCCCGGCCAACACGGCGCGGCGGGTGGGAGCGGCGGCGAATCCGTCGGCGGTGGTCATGCGGGCCTGCGTCTCAGTTGGCGGAACGGTGCCTGTATACCGGGAGGACGGCTGAACCCAGGGTTAAGCGGCGCCTCAGACGGAACGGGCACGCCTCCGTTGACTTAGCGCAAGCCGGCTCTCTAATTCCGGGGACTGAATCGCACGGGGGAGGCAGCATGGGATCGTTGCGGGTCACGGGCCACGGCGTGGATCTCGGAGAGAGTCTGCGCGGCCGTATCGACGAGCGGATCGCTGCGACGCTCGACAAGTACCTCGACTCGCACATGAACGATTCCTGTACCGGCCATGTAACGCTTCGGCGGGACGGAGCCGCGTACCGAACGGGTTGCGTGCTGCACCTCGCGTCGGGGCTGACGATCGAGGCGGTGGGTGTGTCGCACGACGCAAGGTCGAGCTTCGAGCAGACCGCCGACAAGCTCGAGACGCGACTGCGCCGCTACAAGCATCGGTTGAAGCAGCATGCCAGCGGCCCCAGTGAATCCGCGGCGATCGAGGCGGCCTACGCGGTGTTCGCCCCACCGGAGGAAGTGGACGAAGACGAGCCGGAGGACGGCGACGCCCACCCGCCGATCGTCGCCGAGAGCACCAAGACCCTGCAGCGCCGCACCATCGGCGAGGCGGTGACGGCCCTCGACATGACGGGATCCCCAGTGGTTGTGTTCGTCCACGCTGGCACCGGGCGCGTCAACGTCGTATACCGGCGCAGCGACGGAGCGATCGGCTGGGTGGACCCGCCGGGCGCCGTCGACTGACGCGTGTGGACCGAAAGGAACGGAGCCGGAACCGGCCCGTTCCCCGGCCCATTGATAGTCAGGGACGTCGTGCGAGACGTCCCTGCGACGAGGCCCGTTCCGACGCGGATGGGTAACGGGGCAACGGTCGATCGATGCCAATTCTGGAATTCCTCGACCCCGAATCGGTCGTGCAGTCCATGCGCGCGCGCGCCAAGAAGCAGGTGCTTCAGGAGCTTGCGGCGCAGGCCGTGCGTCGGTTACCGGCGCTCGACGAGCGGCCGGTCTTCGATACGCTGCTCCAGCGCGAGCGCCTCGGCTCGACCGGGATCGGTGAGGGCGTAGCGATCCCGCATGGCAAATTGCCCGGCCTCGACCGGCTCTTCGGCTTATTCGCTCGGTTCGACCGGCCGGTGGATTTCGAGGCCCTGGATGGCCAACCGGTGGATGTCGCTTTCCTGCTTCTGGCCCCGGAAGGAGCTGGGGCCGATCACTTGAAGGCCCTGGCCCAGGTCGCCCGGGTTTTGCGCGAGCCGGGCATGCTCAACCACATCCGCGCCGCTCGCGATTCCAGCGCGCTCTATGCGCTTCTGACCCGCTCAACGGCTCCGCAGGCCGCCTGATGCCGCGGACCCGCTTCGTTGTGTCGGCCGTGATCCTGGCTGGCCTGTCCGGCTCGGCTTGGGCGCAGGGTGACGCCACCTGCGGCCGGGATGTCCTGGTGGCGCAATCGATGCAGCGCCAGGCCCTTGAACAGCTGGAGCAGGCGGACGGCGACGACGCCAAGAACTGCCGCGTCTGGCGCCGCCACGTCGACACGATGCGTCGGGTCGCCAGCGTTTTTGGCCTCTGCCTCTCAGGTTCGGAGCGGGCTCAGCGGCTCGCGCAGGTGCAGGGTTCGGATCGGGAGTTTTCCGCAGCGATCAAGGCACGCTGCGGCGGGCATTGAGGACCAGTTCGACCGGTAGGCCGATTGCCTGCCCGGCATCATAAACTCAATCGACGCGTCGCATCATCAGCGGCTCGGCCACCATCTTCACCGGTTTGCCGCGGCCGATCAAAATCGCGGCACGAGAGCGCTCCGGATCGTCCTCGAAGCGGGTGCGTACCCAGCTCGCCAGGAATTTTACATATTCGGAGGCCAGGAGTTTGGCCGTCGGGGGACTTTGCCACCAGCGATCGGCATCGAGGCCCTCGGTCACGACTGGATGGGGTAGGACGCGGTCGCTGTCCTGCAGGGCGTGGTCCAGCTCGATGAGCGTGCGCGGCATGTGATAGTTCGACGTCACCACTGCGACGGTATTGAACCGGTGCGCCCGCATCCAGCGTCGGGTCTCGATGGCGTTGCCGATGGTGTTGCGGGCCCGGTAATCGAGATCGACGCAGCATGCGATCAGGGAGCGCTGGGTCGGATTCAACCTGGCGATCTCGTCGCGGCTGGTGCGCTCGTTGACCCCGGTGATCAGTAGCCGGCGCCCGTAGCCGCCAGCTAGAAGATCGATCGCATCGCCGATCCGCTGTGCTCCACCGGTGAGCGCGACGATGCCGTCCGCCCGGTCGGCCGGACTGCGCTCATGTCGGGCCAGGGCACCGACGAAGATCAGGAAACCAGCGAACAGTGCTGCGGCGCCGAGACCCGCACCGAAGCCGCACGTCCAAAGCAGCCGATGCCGAGGATGGGATCGCGGAGGGGGCGCGGAGGCGCCGCGCGGAAAAGGCCGCTCGTTCCAGGCCCAGCCGAGGGCGTCGGTCGGGTAGGGGGCCGGTGCGCGTTGCATCCGCGTGGTCATCCTCCGGAGGATCGGCGCCGAATACGGCGGCCCGGAGGCATACGTATCGGCCCCATCCACACCGCCGCGATAACCTTTCGCAATCGTTAACGGTTTACCTGGACCCCCTGTTTCCCCCGCGCGCCCATGGTATCGCGCGATCAAGACAGAAACCGACGCACGGTGATCCGCGACACCACGCCCGTGACCACCGACGCGATCACCCCGATGAGGATCACGCTCGCATAGCCCCGCAGCCCGACCTGGACGGCGCCGAACAAGGCTTCGACCTCCTGGCCGGCTGGTCCAGAGCGGGCAGCGCGGGCGAGCAGGCCGGCGATGGCGAAGGCGAGGATCGCCAGCCCGGCCCCGATCGCGCCGCCGCGCAGGCCCAGCCCGAAGAACCGGCGCTGGAACGCACGGGCGATGTAGTCGTCGTCGGCGCCGACGAAATGGAGCACCTCCACCACCTCGCGGTTGCCCGCCATGGCGCCGCGCGTGGCGAAGGTCACCGCCAGCCCGGTAGCGACCAGCACCAGCACCACCATGCCGACGCCGATGCCCACGAAGGCGTTGGCCGCGGTCGAGAGCCGCTGGAGCCAGAGCGCGTGGTCGTCGAGGCTCGCTACCCCCGGCAGCGCCTCGGTGAGGCGGGTGCGCAGGCGCTTCAGGTCCGCGCTCCGATTGTCGGCGAGCTTGAGGGCGATCAAGCGCGGCACCGGCAGGTCCGACAGGTCGAGGCCGCTGCCCAGCCACGGCTCCAGAAGCCGCTCGGCCTCCGCCTTGGAGAAGACCCGCGCCTCGGCGATCCCGGGCTCGGACTTGGCGATGGTCTCGGCTCGGCTCACGTCGGCATCGACGTCCCGGCCGGGGCCGGGCCGAACCTGGATCGTCACCTCCTGGGCGACGTCGCCCTGCCACTGCCCGGCATTGGTGGCGACGATCTCGGCGGCGCCCGCGCAGAGACTGGCCAGGAAGGTCAGGATCGCGATGACCGCCGCGAGCGAGCGCCCGGCCGCGGTGTCCGTGGGGACCAGAGCGGCGTTGCGGCGCAAATTCGTCGGCAGGCTCGGATCAGCGGGACCGGACGGGGATTCAGCCTGGGCTCGTGTGGTGGCCGGCGCACTCATTCCTCGATCCGCAGCCGGCCTTCGCCCAGCACCATGCGGCGGGCATCGACGGCGTCCATGATCCCAAAATCGTGGGTCGCGATAATCACCGAGGTTCCGAGCTTATTGAGTTCCAGGAACAGCCGCAGCAGCCGTCGCCCGAGACCCGGATCGACGTTTCCGGTGGGCTCGTCGGCGAGCAGCAGGTCCGGCCTCGCGATCAATGCCCGTGCGATGGCGGCGCGCTGCTTCTCTCCGCCGGACAGAAGCGGCGGCAGCGCGTGCATGCGTTCGCCAAGGCCGACCCAACGCAGCAACTCGACCACCTCGGCCCGGTAGCTCGCCTCCGACCGGCCCTGGACCCGCAGGGGCAAGGCCACGTTCTCGTAGGTCGTGAGATGGTCGAGCAGGCGGAAATCCTGGAACACCACGCCCATCCGCCGCCGCAGGCCCGTGAGCGCCTTGGCCGAGATACCGCTGACCTCCTCGCCAAAGATCGAGACGAGGCCCCGAGTTGGGCGAACCGAGAGCAGGATCAGGCGCAGCAGCGTCGTTTTTCCGGCGCCGGACGGGCCGGTGAGGAACTGGAACGAGCGCGGCGCAATCCGGAAGCTCACATCGGACAGCACCTCCGGCCCGAGGCCGTAACGCATGCCGACATTCTCGAACTGCACCACCGGGCGTTCCGCGCCGGGCAGCAGGCTCTTCATGCTTGCCTGTAGGTTCAAAGCCGTGCCGGGTTTCGCCGATCCATCGTTCGGAGATCGCCGGATCGGCAGGCGTTTTCAAGGCCAGCCTCATTTCACAGACGCTTAACCCTGTTCGGGCACGGTTTCTCAACTGATTTTGCGGCTCGGCTCCGGCTTGGCCGATCGGAAACGATCCCCCATGGAACGAATGGCGCGCGTATGCTGATCGTCTGCCCGAGCTGCGCGAGCGAGTACCGGATCGAAGCCGGCAAGGTCGGCAAGGATGGACGCTCTGTCCGTTGTGCAGCCTGCCGTGAAACCTGGTTCCTTACCCCCGCCGACGTTCTAGCCGGCCATGAGGCCGAACTTGCGGAGAAGGGTGAGGCGGAGCCCGATCCGGCAACGGACGCTGTCTGGCAGGAAGCCTCGGCCACGGTCAGAGCCGCCTCTGAGACGTCGGCGCCGTTGTCCGAACGGCGCCGGGCTCCCGTGCGCGCCATCCGCGCCAAGGGCTGGCGCGGTCTTCCCGGCCTCTCGCCCTCCATGGCCGTGGGACTGACGTTGCTGGCGGCATTGCCTCTGCTCTGCTTAGCCCGGACAGGCGTGGTCCGGTTGGTTCCACAGAGTGCCGCCCTGTTCGCCCGTGTCGGGCTGCCGGGGAATGTCCGGGGCATCGAAATTCGCGACGTGGTGGCCTTCAGCAATCCTGCCGAGGACGCCCAGCCTGCTGAACTCGTTATCGAGGGCGACCTCGTCGGCGTAGCCCGAACCGACGTGCCGGTCTCGGCCTTGAGCGTTGAAATCCGCGATGCTGGCGGCCGCGTGATCCGAACCTTTCCGGTGGCTGCGCCCAGGGCTGTGCTCGGGACGTCCGAGACGGCCCGGTTCCGCGCCAGCCTGACGAACCCCCCAGCATCCGGCCGGGCCGTGGTGCTGCGCTTCGCGGATGCAGGATCGTCACGCAGCGAAGTTCGGGCCGACGTCGATCGTCAGTGAACAGCTGTCGCGACTGGACTTTTCTTATGATCGATGATCTTTCGTAAGGAAATTAGATTTCTCACT
This sequence comes from Methylobacterium sp. J-001, assembly GCF_022829565.1. NCBI lineage: Bacteria > Pseudomonadati > Pseudomonadota > Alphaproteobacteria > Hyphomicrobiales > Methylobacteriaceae > Methylobacterium > Methylobacterium sp. J-001. The sequence goes on along the minus strand of NZ_JAKSYN010000193.1, from coordinate 33,731 downwards.
GAAATTCATTGGGCCTATAAACGGTTTTTTCAGACGATTATGAGTTGAATAAGCGAACCTGTTACGCCGATGAGTGATTGTCTTAACACAAGGAGCTGAAGTTTTTTGGCGCCATCGAATTTGATTCCAATGTTGTCCATTGCCTTTGATTAAGAAGTTACAAATTTCGACCCATTCCGATTGATGCTGCTGATGTTGCGTCCCTAAAGGGCTCGAACGACAAAGCTCAAATGGTTTCTATTTCATGATGCTTGATGAATAGCAAGCAAAAATATCGTCAATCAATTTCAACAATGACATACAGACCTGCCTCAAAGGCTTGATGGCGCGCGTTTCATAGGGTGGGGGTTCTTTTCATAGGCCGTCGCGGGCCGTGTTGCTTCTTGATCTTGGATCTGAAACTCTAGGTCTGTTGTTGTTCGAGCTAGCAATCGCGTGTCCGCGAATTCTAGGTTGCAGGACCACTCAGCCGTGAGCGCCAAGAAAACGATCCCGATCTTTTTCCGAACGACCGATTCCGTTGGGCCGAAGGACGCTTTCGACTATTGGCGCAGTACCGTAATGGCAGGGACGGAACTGGCTCAACTTGATTCGGACCAGCCCTTTTCCGCCTCCCGCAAGGTGGCGGCGTCCCGCCATGGATCGGTCTTCCACACGATCAGTCGCCCCTACAGCCTGGAACGCAAGCCCCATCACGTGCGGGGCGACGGGCGTGAGGATATGGGCATCATGCTGATCATGAAGGGACGGGGCTACATCGAGCAAGGCAACAATGGCGCGCTGCTGGGCGCCGGCGACATCAGCTTTCAGACCTGGGGACGGCCCGGCGGCGGCGGCGGACTGACCGACTTCGAGGAAATCCGTCTCGCGGTGCCCCGCGCGACCTTTCTGGCGCATATCGGCAACGTCGATGATTTCGCCGGCCGCAAGTTCGCCGCCGGCCCGCTGAACGACCTGTTCGCCGCCTATCTCCGCGCTTTCGCAGGGTCGGTCGAGGCGATGTCGGATGCTGAAACCGGGATCGCCGTCGAAAGCGCCCTTCACCTGTTGCGCGGCATCATCAACGGCCAGAACGCACGCGGAGACGGCGACCTGTCGGCAAATGCGCTTCGCTCCCTGGCACTGGCGCGGATCGAGCATCGTCTGCACGATCCAGACTTCGGTCCGGACGCACTGGCCGCCGACTTGAGGGTTTCCCGCAGCCGCCTCTACGCGGCTTTCTCCGGCGGCGAGGGCATCGCGGCCACGATTCGCGACGCTCGTCTGGATCGCGCCCATGATCGGATCGTCATGATGCAGAAGGCCGGAGGCCGGATCGGGTCGATCATGGCCGGTTGCGGCTTCACCGACCCGGCGGCCTTCAGCCGCGCCTTTCGCCAGCGATTCGGCCTCTCGCCTCGGGACTTTCTAGCCCAGTGTGCCGGCTGAGTGGATCTGATCGCTGGGTGTGAGGTTGCGGGACGCCTGTACTGTCGGGCACCGCGCGTGGCCGGGCCAAGCCCATATCGGCAAAGGGGCCGGCGCAGAGACAGGCGGCTCAGGGCTTGGACCTGAGCGCCGGGCGCGCGGCGGCGGATCCGCTGGCCCGGAAATTCTGAATCGTAGGTCGGACGCCCGGAGGGCCGCCTTACGGATTGCAAGGCGAGCGCACGGTGAGTGTCGAACCGAAGATCCCCACCTTCATTCAGACGACCGATACCGTTGAGCAGAAGCATTCCTTCGACTTCTGGCGCGACGTAGTTTTGACCGGTGTCGACGTCACTCCGTTCGAGTCCGACGCGCCCTTCTCAGCCTGCCGCATGGTTGCACCCTCCGCGCACGGGACGATCCTGCGCACCGTGAGCACGCCGGTCGGCGTGGACCGTACTGCGCGCCATATCGGTCGAGACGGGCGCGACGAGATCGCGATCATGGTGGTTGCTGCCGGTCAGGGCTACATCGAGCAGGGCAGCAACGGAGCGCTCCTGCAGAGCGGCGACGTGGCCTTCCATGCTACGGGCCGGCCCGGGATCGCCGGCAGCCGATACGGCTACGAGGAAATCCGGCTGGCCGTGCCCCGGGCCAGCTTCGTGGCGCAGGTCGGCAACCCGCAGGTTCTCACCGGCAGCAAGCTGAGCGCCACGCCGCTGCGCGGGTTGTTGGCGGCCCATCTCGACGCGTTTGCAACATCGGTGTCGAGAATGACGGAAGTCGAGACCGGCATCGCCATCGAAGGTGCGCTCCATATCCTACGCGGTATCGTCCATGGCCAGCATGGGGCGATCGACGGCCGGCTATCCGTTGAAGCTGTACGCTCGCTGGCCCTGTCCCATATCCAGCGTCGCCTGCACGAGCCGGCTTTCGGCCCTGAGTCCCTGGCTGCATCCCTCCAGATCTCCCGCAGTCGCCTCTACGCGGCCTTCGCGGGCGGCGAAGGCATCGCGGCCACGATCCGCGACGCACGGCTGGACCGGGCACATGATCGTATCGTGATGATGCGCAAGACCGGCGCCCGGGTCGCGTCGATCATGGCGAGTTGCGGCTTCACGGATCCGGCCACGTTCAGCCGCGCGTTCCGTCGGCGCTTCGGCTTCACGCCCCGGGACCTCCTGTCCCAGGGTGTCGGTTGAGAGGGTCAGTTCCGCCGACCGGGCGGACTTGCGACTGGATGCGCGGGTGTCGCTGCCGCCCCCATGACCGAACGGGCCAAGCCCGCGCCGCCTTGGAGGAGCCGGATCGCCGCGACGCCCACTCGCGCCAGACGGATCTGGCCCGGTAGCTGGCGCGGACCGATGGGACGGTACACGAGATGAGGACTCACACGCTCGGCTTCCGCGATAGCCTGCCCGAGTGGGAGCGCGGCAATCCGCGTCGCTTCCGCGGGGGCGATCCCGAGGGCGCGTGCCCAGGCCTGGTTTACGCGCAGGCTGCCCCTGCCGTGCAGGCGTCGGAACCGGCGCCGCCACAGGTAGCGGCGTACCGCCCGAGGGAACGTCTCCATCCGGGCGTCGCACAGGGCGTCGGGCTCTTCGCAGCGGGACCGGATCGTGTCGGCGACGCCGCCCGGGGCGCGGCCGGTGAGCCGGGCTGAGATGGTCACGCACACATCGGTGGCATGGCGGACGCGCAAGCCGTGCTGGATCAGCCGCGCAATGAACGCCCCATCCTCGCCGAGCGGAATTTCCGGCATTCCGCCGACTTGTAGATAGGCCGTGCGGGTCACCGCCAGCGTCGCGCCGATCGCAGTCCGATGGCAGGGCCAGGGATCGTGCGGGTCCGGATCGATCCGAGCCTCCGCCTCGGTGATCAGGGCGTCGTAGATGTCCTCAAGGCGGCCCCGGGCGGGGAGGGACGGCGGCAGCAGCGCAGCCTCATTGGCATCCAGCTCGACCCGGCCGGCGACCGCGTCGGCGCCGGCCTCAATGGCCGCGCGGTTGCGGATGACCCAGTTCGGCGACACGCGGCTATCCGCATCCGTCGACAGGATCATCCCCGCATTCCCCGCTTCGCCCAGCCACGCTGCCGCGGCATCCATGGCACGTCGCCGAGCCCAGCCTGCATGAGCACCGGAGAAATCCTCGCTCGCGATCCGGACAGGGATGGACAAGGTCGGCACCAGCCGGGCCACGAGGGCATCGGTCCCGTCCGTACAATTGTTCAGGAACAGCACCAGCCCGAGGCTCCCCGGGGTCAGTCCGACCTGCGCGGCGATGGCCCGGAGGCACGCCTCGATGCGTTCGACTTCGTTGCGGACCGGGATCGCGACGATCGCGCTTGGCGTGCGCGCGGTGTGCGGGGTGGTGCTCATCACCAGGGACGGTCTCCGTTCGGCCGCCGCGGACGAATCGACCCGCGGAGCGAAGCGGCTATGCCGCAAGCCGTCTGAACGAAGCCGGAAGGTTTCGACCGACCGACACTGACCCGCCAAGGCAGCGTGTGGGGATGCTCCTAGAGCGTCTTTTCGAGCAAGCCCTCGATCCATTCAGGCTGCGTTTCGCCCACTGAGCGGCCCGTTTCCGTCTCGCCCTTGAAGGCGATGAGCGTGCTCTGCGTGCGCACGTTCAGGCGCCGCAGCAGATCCTTCTGGCTGTCGAAATCGATGTCGAAGATCTGTAGCTCCTTGAAGCGAGGCTCGGCGGCGAGGCGAGCGAGAATCGGCTTCTGGGTCTTGCAGATCGGGCACCACGGAGCGCTCACCTCCACCAGGATTGGCTTGCCGCTTTTCTGCGCGGCCTCAAAGGCGGCTGTCGAGAACGGCAGGGCCTCACCGGCTTTGGCCGGAGAGAGGCATGAGGCGAGGGCCAGGCAGGCCAGCGCAAGGGTCGCGCGACGGCTCGTCATCAGGTCGTTTCCTCAAATGGCGCCGATCATTTGTCGTCCTTCGGCGTCCGTCCAAGCGTCGTTACACGAATGCGGAGGAAACGCTGCCGCGATGGGTCGGCTGCACGGCCCTGGCCTGTCACATCATCGAGAGGCTTCCTCTCTGCGATCCTGCTCCACCAGTTCCGCGATGGCCTGTATATCTACCGCATCCATCGGACGCCGTATTCGAAGCGCCCGCGTCGGCGCCCCGACCCGCATCACCAGGACGATGGTCTCCAGGTCTGGGCAGCCGGGATCGGTGCAGGCGATCTCGTTCACGGCCAGGGCGTCGGCTTCTGTCAGGCCGAGCGCTACGATCAGGTCCCGTTTCAGCCGCGCCGCGATCTCGGCGCGCTCCGCAGACCGAGTCCGCCACGCTTTCAAACTCACGAACGCCATGCCGAACGGTTTTCCTTATGGCGGAGGCTCTGACGAGATGGCCGTTTCCCCGGTGAGCGACGCGATACGATCCATCGCGCTCCACCTTGGGGAGGATATGACAAAGCCCCTGTCCCCAGAGAGTTTCGCCCGGCACAGCACGGCGCAGCGGGAGTTTTGTAAGAGGCTCTACAGGGGGTCAAGCAGTCGACCCCCCGTTCGCGACCGCAACAAACGTCGTGCTTCGCTCGTAATGCCTGCGCGTGTGCTGAGGACATGAGAATTTGCGACCCTGGCGAGACGGACCGGGCGACCGACGAAGCTACCACCACGGGAACCTCAAGGAGGCCCTGATCGAGGCCGCGCGCCGGTTCATCGCCGAGCGCGGGATCGGCGGCTTTGCCCTGGTGGATGCGGCTCGCCTAGTCGGGGTGACGCCAGCGGCTTTGTACCGCCACTTCCGTGGCCGCGAAGCGCTGCTGGAGGAGTTGGCCGGGCGTGGCTTCGCGGAACTCGCCGCCCGTCTAGCGCGGGCGCTGACCTCCCGGGGGACGCCACTCGAACGCTTTACCCGAATGGGCGAAGCCTACCTGGCTTTCGCCGAAGAGGAGCCGGCCTATTACGCGGCGATCTTCGAGACCCGCGGCTTGCCCGTCGAGCCGACGGGGGCCGAGTCGCCTCCGGGGAGGCCGTCCCCCTTCGACCTTCTGGTCGAGGCACTTCAAGCGACCTTCGCCGATGGGTTCGGCGGCGTTGGACCCCGTTTCATCGCCCTCGAAGTCTGGGCGTTGGCTCACGGCATTGCGACCCTCGCAGCCGCTGGGCACCTGCCGCGAGGCCCCGGCTTTCCGGACAAGTATGAGTTGCTGCGTGCGGGGGTGCTCGCTTTGGTCCATGGGGCGGCACAGCCCGGCGAACGTCTGCGGTCTTGAAAGGCCGCGTGGGCACCCGCATGTTAACTCCGTTCACATGAACAGCGGAGCCAAGCCGTGACCACGCAATCCTCATCTCCCTGGGCAACCGGCAAGCTCTGCCGTTCCGGCCCGTTCCCTCGTCGCTCACTCGAAATCGGCGCTATCGTCGTCGGCTTCATCTACTGGTGGCCGGTCGGCCTCGCGCTCGTGGCATGGAAGATTGCCGGATATCCTGCCTTTGCAGACATGCGTGATGCCGCACGCCGGGGCGTCGCGGGATTTGAAGGCAGCGGCCGCTCGGCCTCGCGCTTCGCCCGGGCCTTCGAAGCGGCCAATTACGGCGGAACTGGCAATGCCGCCTTCGACGCCTATCGACGTGCCGAACTCGACCGGCTCGAGGCTCAGCGGAAGGCCCTGGAAGACGAGAGCCGTGCCTTCGCGGAGTTCGTCGAGGAGCTGAAGCGGGCCAAGGACCGCGAGCAGTTTGATGCCTTCATGGCCAAGCGTCGTGGTGAGGGTGGCTCCTACACCGCTTGATCCGTCTCAGCGACGGGACCCGGCCGGACGGCTGGGCCCCGTCGCTGTTCCTTCAGGCCGCGCGGACCGTTTCGAGGAAGCGGGAGACTTCGGCGCTCAGGTGCTCAGACTGGCGCGACAGTTCCGAGGCCGCATCGAGAACCTGGGTCGCCGACCGTCCGGTCTCCTCGGCGGAATCGGCGACGCCGGAGATGTTGCTGGTCACCTCGCCAGTCCCCTGGGCCGCCTGACCGACGTTCCGGACGATTTCCTGGGTCGCCGCGCCCTGCTCTTCCACCGCGGCGGCGATCGACGTCGCGACGGTGCTGATTTCTTGGATCCGCGCGGCGATTGAGCCGATCGCATTCACCGCTTGCCCGGTCGAGGCCTGGACCCGGGCGATCTGTCCGGCGATTTCTTCCGTCGCCTTGGCGGTCTGCTCCGCCAAAGCCTTCACCTCGGAAGCGACCACGGCAAAACCTCGCCCAGCATCACCGGCTCGCGCAGCCTCGATTGTCGCGTTGAGCGCCAGGAGATTGGTCTGCCCGGCGATCGACGAGATCAGCCCGACCACGTCGCCGATGCGGGCCACGGCACTGCTTAGCTCGTAGATGAGCGCCCTTGTCTGTCCCGCCTCGTCGACTGCGCTGTGCGCGAGCTTGGCCGAACTGTCCATCTGCCGGCCGATCTCTTGGACCGAGGAGCCGAGTTCCTCGGCTGCGGCGGCCACGGTGTTGACGTTGCTGGCTGCTTCTTCCGCTGCGGCCGCCACCGCACCGGACTGTGCGGATGTCTCTCCCGCCATGGCCGACATCGCACCGGCCGTGGCTTGCAGTTCCGTGGCCGATGACGACACCATGCCGATGATGCCGCCGACCGCCTGCTCGAAGCTGTCGGCCATCTGGCGCATACCGGCCTTCCGCTGCTCCTCGGCGGCAGCCCGCGCCTGAGCGGTCTCTACCTCAAGAGCCCGATTCCGGATCAGATTGTCTTTAAACACTTCGACGGCCGCCGCCATGGCGCCAATCTCATCGCGCCGGTCCCGGGCCGGCACCGTCACGCCCGTCTCACCGGCAGCGAGCCGAGACATGACAGCGGTCATCCGTTGGATCGGACGCGAGATTCGCAGCAGGGAGAATGCCGCCGCGGCCAGCGCCGCGAGCACGGAGAGGATCCCGCTGCTCCAGGCGGCGGCGGATGCCGTGTTGGCCCGCTCCACTGCATTGCCGACTTCCTGAGTGGCGTTCCGCGCGTTGAAGACGACGAGGCGCGAAAGCGCGGCGCGGGCGTCATCGTAGAGCTTGACCGTATCGGAGCCCGTGAGCAGCGCGAGTGCGTCCGCTTGCTTGCCGGCGGCGATCAGGCGTCGCATTTCGCCGTCCACCTGCTCATAACGGACCCACTCCGCGGTGAACGCGTCATACAGCGCCCGTTCCTCGGGGCTCGAAATCAGATGCTCATAAGACCTGCGCCGCTCGCCGAGTTGTGTGAGCGTCGTTGCGACCTGAGCCTCGCCGACCCGAAGATGGTCGGCATCGTTGGCGAGGGTCATCAGGCGAAATTGCTTGATGCGCACCTCAGAGGCCGCGATCTCGACTTCGTTGATCCGCGTCATCGACGGCAGCCAATTGGTCGCGACTTCGGTCATCGAATGCCGGATGTCGGCCAGTTCGATGATCGACAAGCCGCCTTGACCTGCTGCGAGCAAAGCGAACAACCCGAAGATCGTCGCAAGCGTCGTTTTGAGAGAAATTGCGAGACGCATGGCTATGGCCGAGTTCATAATGGATGCGCCCATTAGCAGCCCGAAGGTCAGCCTGGAAAGAAGATAATCATTTTGACCATACGATCTGGGGAAGCATATGCAGAAAATGTGTCTTAAATTGAGATTAAAATTTCTTATTTACTGTCGATATATGCCATATTGATGCTTTCATAACTAGTTATTCGTATGATATTGCGGTATAAAAATCAATTATTACTGATGCAAAAAGATTTTTTGCTGCTTCAACTGCGAGAATGGTTCGTCTTTCCGTTTGTTTGCTATCGGTTGAATCCGCCAGGAGCGTGAGCGGCATACTGTCATTTTTCCGTGATCGGCGGCTTCGGAGATTGATCAGCCCCTCATTCAGGTGATGCCCCGAATTCCGCCACGCCTTTCAAGCTGAGCTAGGACGGTGACACATCGAGGATTTGCGATCGCCGGCTACATGCGCGTACCGAGGGGGCCACAGATTCGAATACACGTATTGGTGGGGCGTTCCGTTGCGCCCCGGCTCCCACTCCGGCATTCCTGCCCTTTCGAGTTTGAGGGACGTGCAATGCCGATGGGTCGGGTCACGGTGGTCGATCACCCGCTGGTGCAGCACAAGCTCACCTATCTTCGGGATAAGAATCGGTCGACCAAGGGATTTCGTCAGCTTCTGAACGAGATCGGTATGTTGCTCGCCTACGAGGTGACGCGGGATCTGCCGCTCGAGCCGGTCACCATCGAGACGCCGATTCAGCCGATGGAGGGGAGGCAGATCCAGGGCAAAAAACTGGTCCTCGCTCCAATCCTGCGAGCCGGCGTCGGTTTCCTCGACGGCATGCTGTCGCTGGTTCCCTCAGCGCGGGTCGCTCATGTCGGACTCTACCGCGATCCCGAGTCCCTCGAGGCGGTCGAATATTACTTCAAGGCCCCCTCCGATCTCGCCGACCGGACCGTGCTGGTGCTCGATCCGATGCTCGCGACCGCGAACTCCGCGATCGCGGCCCTCGACCGGTTGAAGGCCAGGGGCGCTTCAGATCTGCGATTCGTCTGCCTGCTGGCCGCGCCGGAGGGCTTGGCCAAGTTCCAGGCTGCCCATCCCGACGTCCCGATCTGGACGGCGGCGATCGATAGCCACCTGAACGACCATGGCTACATCGTGCCGGGTCTCGGCGATGCCGGGGATCGCATGTACGGCACCCGGTGACCTGACTGTCTGCTCACGCCACCATCACTTCGATCGAACATCAGGCCCGTGTCATGCACGCCAGCCGGATGCACATTGTATTCAGCTCGTCGAATGCTACAAAAATCGTCCGACCCCCGATGCGGCGTCAAAAGCCGCACGGCCCGGAGGAGGAAACAGCATGGCGATGGATCGCAGCCCCACACGACAAGCTTTGGCCTTGCTGGCGGCCGGCTTGCTGGCCGCAGGACCGGTGCAAGCGGCGGACCCGATCCGGATCGGTGTAATCGCCGAAGCGCAATCGGTGGTCGGTGCCTCGATCCCGCAGGCAGTTCAGCTCGCCGCCGACGAGATCAATGCCAAGGGCGGCGTCGACGGCCGCCAGATTCAAGTGGTCTCCTACGACGACAAAAGTTCGGCTTCCGACGCCGTCCGGGCGTTCCAGCGTGCGGTCAGCGAGGACAAGGTCCATCTGGTCATCGCCAGCTACATATCCGAAGTTGTGCTGGCCTTGATGCCGTGGTCGGCCCGGCTCAAGACCCCGATGATTACCCCGGGCGCCGCCTCCAACGAGATTAGTCTTGCGGTCCATAAGGATTACACACGCAACAAGTACACCTTCCATGGATACCTGACGTCTGCGGCTCTGGCGCAGTCGATCTGCGACTCGACCAGGGACATGCTCCTCGACCTGATGAAGGTGAAGACCGCCGCGATCATGAGCGAGGACGCGGCCTGGACCCGGCCGCTCGACGTCGGGTACGAGAAGTGCCTGCCTGAAATCGGTGTGAAGGTCGTCGACCACATCCGGTTCTCGCCAGACACGGGTGATTTTACCCCGATCTACAACAAGATCGAGGCGGCAAAGCCCGACCTGATCGTCACCGGTATTTCGCATGTCGGCGTGCAGCCCACGGTGCAGTGGCGTAACCAGCAAGTGCCGCTCGCCATGACCGGGATGAATTCGCAGGCGACCTCCTCGACCTTCTGGGCCAACACGAACGGTGCGACCCAGGGGGTGATCTTCCAGAGTATCGCGGTGCCAGGCGCCGCGATCACCGACAAGTCGCTGGCCTTCAGCGAGGCCTTCAAGAAGCGCTTCGGGAGCGATCCCTCCTACGCGGGCTACATGGCCTACGATCAGGTCTACTACACCGCCGACGCGGTGAAGCGCGCCGGGTCCACGGAAGCCGACAAGCTGGTGGACGCCTTGGAGAAGACCGACTGGGTCGGCACGGTCGGTCGCACGCAGTTCTACGGCAAGGACGATCCTTTCACCCATTCGATCAAATACGGGACGGGCTTCGTCACCGGCCTGATGGCGCAGTGGCAGGATGGCAAGCAGGTGGCGATCTGGCCGACCAGCCTCGCCCAGGGCAAGATCGTCCTGCCCCCGGCCGTGAAGGCGGCGGTACGCTAGGCCCACCCCCGAGCGTGCGCTTGCAAAGCGCCCTCGTTGCCGCAAGTACAGCCGGACCGCGCCTTCAGGCACGGCCCGGACAAAGCACGCGTGAAGGACCCTTCGATGGCCAGCCCCGCCCTGCCCGAAACCATGCGCCGGATCCATTTCACGGGGCCTGGCGGTCCGGAGGTGATCGCGGTCGAGACTGCGCCGCTTCCGAGCCCGGGGCCGGGACAGGTGCTGATCGCGGTGGTCGCCGCCGGTGTGAACCGTCCGGATGTGATGCAGCGCGCCGGCCTGTATCCGCCCCCGCCCGGCGCCACCGAGATCCCCGGCCTCGAGGTTGCAGGCCGGATCGCCGCGCTGGGGGAGGGGGTCGAGGGTCTCGCGGTCGGCGATGAGGTCTGTGCCCTGGTGATCAGCGGCGGCTACGCTGAATTCGCCGTCGCCGAGGCATCACACTGCCTGCCTCGCCCGAAGGCGCTTTCGTTGGTCGATGCTGCGGGGCTGCCCGAGACCTTCTTCACGGTCTACTCCAACGTGGTCCAGCGCGGTCGCCTCACCGAGGGCGAGAGCTTCCTGGTTCATGGCGGGTCGAGCGGCATCGGTGCTACGGCGATACAGATCGCCAAGCATGTCGGCGCCCGAGTGTTCGCCACCGCAGGCTCGGCCGAGAAATGCAGGTTCTGTGAAGAGCTCGGAGCCGAGGCGGCGATCAACTACAAGCAGGCCGACTTCGCCGAGGAGATCAAGCGCCTGACCGATGGACGCGGCGTCGACGTCATCTTCGACATGATCGGCGCGAGCTACCTCGCCCGCAATCTCAAGTCGCTGGCGCCGGACGGCCGTCTCGTCATGATCGCCCTGATGGGCGGCTACAAGGTCGACGGCCTCAACATCACCCCGATCATGCGCAACCGCCTGACCTTCACGGGATCGACCCTGCGCCCCCGCCCGAAGGCCGACAAGGCTGCGATTGCCGAGGGCCTGCGCAGAGATGTCTGGCCGGAGCTTGAGGCCGGGCGGATCCGCTCCGTCACCCACGCCACCTTCCCGCTGGAACAGGCTCAGAAAGCCCACGCGCTGATGGAATCGAGCGCCCATCTCGGCAAGATCCTGCTCACCACCGGTCGCTAACCTTAGCGATCGGCAGGAACCCGTCTCGGCGACGCCGCGTTGGCGGCCGGTAACGAAATCGTGTCGCGCGCGTCGCGTTCGGGCGGGAGAAACTGGATATGGCCGAGAAACTGAACCCGCAGGAGAGCCGGCAGGGCGAGCGCGGCAAGCCCGTGTTGTGGGTCCTGGTCGGTAGCCTCGTCCTGCTGGCGATCGCCACGGTGGGTCTGTTGACCTGGAACGGCGCCAACGCGCCGAAGGATTACGCCAGCCAGAGTCAGGATGCTTCGCGGCGCGAAGTGACCGGCTCGGTCAACGGCCAATCCGGGGGCGCAACGCCGTCGAACAGCAGCGCGGTCCCGGTCGGCAATCCGTCCACCCCGCAACCGGCTCAGCCGAACGCGAATGGCGGCACGGCGAAGTAATTTCTTAATTTGGGACGGCGCTCGGCGCCGTCCCGTCTGACGATCGACTTGTGCCGGCGCCTATCGCGTCGGTATCGGTGTCGGCCCACGATAGTCGTAGAAGCCGCGCTTCGCCTTCCGGCCGAGCCAGCCGGCCTCGACATACTTCACCAGCAGCGGGCAGGGCCGGTATTTCGAATCGGCGAGCCCTTCGTACAGCACCTGCATCACCGACAGGCAGGTATCCAGCCCGATGAAATCGGCGAGCTGGAGCGGGCCCATCGGGTGGTTCGCCCCGAGCTTCATCGCGGTGTCGATTGATTCGACCGACCCGACCCCCTCGTAGAGCGTGTAGATCGCCTCGTTGATCATCGGCAGCAGAATGCGGTTGACGATGAAGGCCGGGAAATCCTCCGACATCGTCGAGATCTTGCCGAGCTTGGCGATGAAGGCCTTGGCCGATTCGTAGGTCGAATCCTCGGTGGCGATGCCGCGGATCAGCTCCACGAGCTGCATGACCGGCACCGGGTTCATGAAGTGGATCCCGATGAACCGCTCCGGCCGGTCGGTTGCCGCGGCGAGCCGGGTGATCGAGATCGACGAGGTGTTGGTCGCCACGATCGCGTCGGGGCGCAGCGACGCGCAGAGGCTGGAAAAGATCTCGCGCTTGGTCGCCTCGTTCTCGGTGGCCGCTTCAATCACCAGATCGGCCGGCCCGAGATCCGCGAAGCTGTGGGCCGGCTTGATTCGAGACCGGATGTCCCGGCTCTCGTTCTCCTCGATGGTGCCCTTCGAGACCAGGCGCGAAAGGCCTCCGTCGACCAAAGCCAAACCGTTATTCAGGCGATTCGGATCCCGGTCGTTCAGTAGCACGTCGAGACCCGCGGTAGCGCAGACCTGCGCGATGCCGCTCCCCATCTGGCCTGCGCCGATGATGCCGACCCGCTTGATCTCCATGTCCATCTGTCGACCCGTGCCCCCATACGGACGTTACCGCGCGCCGGCCCGAAGGGGTGGACTGCGCCGACGCCGTGGCCCGTGCGAAGACGGGCCGTCCCAGACTTCTAGACCATTCTTGTTGGTAGAAGGAACCCGCGGATACGCGTGTCGCAACAACGCTTGCCCGGTGAACCCGGCCGGGCAAGCAACGTCGTTACTGCCCCTTCGCCTTCCCGATCTCGGATTGGAGATCCGGCACAACCTGGAATAGGTCGCCGACCAAGCCGTAATCGGCGACCTGGAAGATCGGCGCGTCCTCGTCCTTGTTGATCGCGACGATGACCTTCGAATCCTTCATGCCGGCGAGGTGCTGGATCGCTCCGGAGATACCGACCGCCACATAGAGATCCGGCGCCACGACCTTGCCGGTCTGGCCGACCTGCCAGTCGTTCGGCGCGTAGCCGGCATCGACCGCCGCGCGCGAGGCACCGACCGCGGCGCCCAGGGCATCGGCCAGGGGCTCGATCAGCGCGTGGAATTTCTCCGAGGATCCGAGCGACCGGCCGCCCGACACGATGATCCGGGCCGAGGCCAGTTCAGGCCGGTCGGACTTGGCGATCTCCTCGCCCTTGAAGGTCGAGCCGCCGGCCGAAGGCGCCGCTGCCGAGACGGCTTCGACGGGAGCCGCCGCGCCGCCCTCTTCGGCTGCCTTGAACGCCGCGGTGCGGACGGTGATCACCGTCTTGCCGGCCGGAATCTGCACCGTTTGAATTGCATTGCCGGCGTAGATTGGCCGCTCGAACGTGTCGGGCGCCACGACCTTGATGATGTCCGAGACCTGCGCGACGTCGAGCAGGGCAGCCACACGGGGCAGCACGTTCTTGCCCGTCGTCGAGGCTGAGGCGATGACGATGTCGTAAGGCTCGGCGATCGACGCGATCAGCGCCGCCACCGGCTCGGCGAGGTCGTGATCGTAGACTGAATCCTCGGCGTTCAGCACCTTCTCGACACCGTCGAACTTGGCCGCCGCCTCGGCCACCGCCTTCGAGCCGCTGCCCAGCACAAGGGCGTGGACCGGCGCCCCGATACTTTTGGCGGCGGTCAGCGCCTTCAGCGTGCCGTCCTTGATCTGCCCGTTGCCGTGCTCGACGAAGAGGAGAGTCGTCATGTGCCCATGAACCTCGTTACGGCTGGCCGCGCTCGACCGTCTCGACGGGAACGCGGCCCAGCTCTGGAAAAGTTAGATGACGCCGGCTTCGACCTTGAGCTTCTGCACGAGCTCGGCCGCGGACCCGACCTTGACGCCGGCGGAGCGTCCCGGCGGCTCGGCGGTCTTGAGCACCTTGAGCCGCGGCGTCACGTCGACGCCCAGCGCCTCGGGGGTCAGGTCCTCGAGCGGCTTCTTCTTGGCCTTCATGATGTTGGGCAAGCTCGCGTAGCGCGGCTCATTCAGGCGAAGGTCGGTGGTGACGATTGCCGGAAGCTTCAGGCTCACGGTTTGGAGCCCGCCATCGACCTCGCGGGTGACATCGAGGCTGCCGTCGGAGGCCTCGATCTTGTACGCGAAGGTGCCCTGCGGCCAGCCGAGAAGGGCGCCGAGCATCTGCCCGGTCTGGTTCGAATCGTCGTCGATCGCCTGCTTGCCCAGGATCACGAGTTGCGGCGTTTCCTTCTCGACCACGGCCTTCAAGAGCTTGGCCACAGCAAGCGGCTCGCATTGCACGTCGGTCTTGACCAGGATCGCCCGGTCGGCGCCCATGGCGAGAGCAGTGCGCAGGGTCTCCTGCGCCTGCTGCGGGCCGATCGAAACGGCGACGATCTCGGTGACGGAGCCCTTCTCCTTCAAGCGGATCGCCTCCTCGACGGCGATCTCGTCGAAGGGGTTCATCGACATCTTGACGTTGGCGAGTTCGACCCCGGAGCCATCGGCTTTCACGCGGATCTTGACGTTGTAGTCCACCACCCGCTTGACGGGCACCAGCACCTTCATGGCGGTCTCGATCCTTCCCCGGGGATTCTTGTCGTCGGACCCGCCGGTCCCTGACGCGTTCGGCGCTCAGGCTGGGCAGGCACGCAAAGCGCGCGGACCGTAACGGCCACATTTCCGCCTTGTCAACGCGGCGTCGTCGAGGGCTTCCGAAAAGGTCCCACCGAGTTCCGGCCGTCTTCGGCGCTTCGATGACCCGTCGTGATCCGGATCAGCGATTGGCGCCAGGGACCCACAGCACATCGTCGGCCCCGTCTGCATTCGCGGTCCGGCTCGCCACAAAGAGAAAGTCCGAGAGGCGGTTCAGGTACTGGATTGCCTCCGGCGAGACCGTTTCGTCCTCTCGGTCGGCGAGGCTCACCGCCAGCCGCTCGGCACGCCGGCACACGGTACGGGCGAGGTGCAGCGCAGCAGACGCCGCAGACCCACCGGGCAGCACGAAGGATTTCAGCGGCGGGATCGTCGCGTTCAGGGCATCGATGTCGCGCTCCAGCCGTTCGACCTGACTGGCGATGATGCGCAGCGGCTCGTAAGGCAAGGGCTTCGGGCTCGGCGGGGTCGCGAGGTCGGCGCCAAGATCAAACAGGTCGTTCTGGATCGCCCCAAGCATGGCATCGAGGGTGCCGTCCGTATGGAGGCGCGCCATTCCGATGCAGGCATTGGTCTCGTCGACCGTACCGTAGGTCTCGACCCTCAGGTCCGCCTTCGACCGGCGCTGCCCGTCCGCCAGGGCGGTGGTACCCCTGTCGCCGGTGCGTGTGTAGATCCGGTTGAGCTTGACCACGGGAGCTGCGCCTCGAAACGGTCGCCACCTTGGCGAATCCGTGTGCGATAGGGCGTAGAGCCGTTCCGCCGGCGGCGCAATCAGCCGGCAATTTAGAACGTATAGCCGATCTTACCGCCGAAATTGGTCAGACCGCGGTTGTTCGCGCAAAGACCGGCATTCGACATGTGCTCGACCGTGGCCATCACGCTCCAATGCTCGGTCAGGCGGTAGCCGAGCGCCGCCGCCTCGCGGAACATCGGCGAACAGCCCAGGGTGTTGAAGCCGTAGGGTGTCAGCGCCTTGGGTCCGGTATAGCCGTTATGTGCGACGCCGCCGAAGAAGCCGTCGAGGAAGACGCGCCGGCCGAAGGTCTCGGGAAAGATTTCGACCGTCCAGGTGGCGCCGAGATAGGCGTAGCTGGTCCGGCCGCCCGTGTTGTAGCTTCCGCCCACCGTCGGGCGCGGCACGAAGGCCTGCCAGAACGGATCGGTGCTGACCTGCGGCTTGGCGAACAGGATCTCGCCGTTAACATTCGCCTTGCTGAAGCCGGGAAGCTTACCCTCGGCGCTGCCGGGATCCTGCACCGCACCGCCGATGCGCACCTCCGAGACGATGCTGAGCGGCTGGGCCGGTGCCGCGTAGGCAGCGGGCCGCTGAGGCGCGTCGGCTGCGAAGGCCGGCAGGATCGCCGCACCGATGATGAGGCTGGCGGTGCAGAGGCGGAAAGCGGCAATCATGGGGCTCGGCCGGTTAGGCAAGTCGGTCTGGCTCAACCGACCGTAGCATGGGCCTCGCCCCAGCCACCGGCCAATTCATCCCGCTCCCCCGCAAAAGACAGGCGGTGCGGCGGCACGGTCACACCGGAACAGTCTGGCGCCGAATGATTGCACCGGATGGTGCGGGTGGGTTGCGGTCAGGCCGACCGCCACCAGACAACGCCCATGATGACCACGATCGCCACGAACTGCAGCAGCACGCGCAGGCGCATGAGTTTCTGGGAGAGGCTGGCGTTACCGCCTCGCATCATGTTGGCGAGGCCGAACACCAGAACCACGGCAACCGCCGCGCAGGCGACGAAGACAAGCAGATTGGACGACATGAGAGGCAGGATCCGAACCCGGCGGGCACCGGGAACCGGCGCGCCGCTCCTTGGCGAGACGATGAGCGTTCATTGCGCGTGCCGCCGATGGAGGGCCGGTTCGGCACCCGCGAGCGTTAAGGGGAGATAGGGCGCGTCCTCAATTGCGCCTGAGCAGGCGCTCGAAATAGTCGAGCTCCTCCCGCGGCCGGGTCGGATCGCCGAGCTTGCGCCGCAGCTCTTCCATGATCCGCCGAGCCCGCTGGACCGCCGACTCGTCGGCGGTCGGCACCCGGACGCGACCATCGCTCATGTCGCGACCTTTGGTCGGGCGGCCGAGCGGGTCGTCGTCGCGGGCGCCAGCTTGGCCTTGCTGGCCGGGCTGCTGGCCGCCCTCCTGCTGACCTTCACCCTGGCCCTCGGCCATCTCCTGCATCTGCTGCGCCATGCCGTCGGCGCCTTTCTTCAGCCCTTCCAGTGCACGGCCCTGAGCGTCGACAGCCTCGTCGGCATCGCCCTGCTTCAGCGCATTCTCGGCCTCGCGCATGGCGTCCTCGGCGTCAGACAGACCCTGCTCGCCGCGCATGCCGTTCTCCTTCATGCGCTGCTCCAGATCCTCCAGCCGCTGCCGCAGGGCCTGCTGGCGATCGCCGACATTTCCCTGCTCGCCCTGACCTTGCTGCTTTTGGCCTTGCTGACCTTGGCCCTGATGCCCCTGATCTTGCTTGCCCTGGCCCTGTCGTGGCTGGCCCTGTTGCCCGCGCTGGTCCTGTTGCTGCTGACCGCGATTCGAGGGCCGCTGCCCGCTTTGGGGTTCCTGCCCATCCTTGAAGGTCTCGTCGCGCAAACCCTGTTGTTCCTGCGCCATGGCGTCGAGGTCGCGCATCTGCTTCTGCATCTCGCGACTGGCCTGATCGGATTTGCCGCCCTTCTGGGCGGTCTGCAAGTTCTCCAAGATGTTGCGCAACTGTTCCATCAGGCGTTGTGCTTCGGCCGTATCGCCGCGCTTCATCGCCTCGGCCATGTCCTGGATCATCTTGTCGAGATCCTCGGGTGTGACCGTCTTCGATTGCTGGCTGCTCTGCGTCTTCTCGCCCGGATCGCGCGGCTGGCGGTTCTGCTTCTCCGCCATCTGCGAGAGAAACTTGTCGAGGGCCTGTTTGAGATCTTGCGTCAGGCGCTTGACCTCGTCGTCGGGTGCGTTGCGCTCGATCGCCTCCTTCAGACGGTCCTGAGCCTGGCGGAGTTGCTTCTCCGCATCCGACAAGTCGCCGTCCTCGATCTTCAGGGCCATTTCCCACAGAAGATCGGCAACCTCGATCAGATCGGCATCGGATCTCGCGCGGCGCAAACGCTCTGCGGCGGTTTTCAGGCCGAGGAACACCGGCGGCTGCGGCGTGAACATGTCGGGCGCGACCAAGAGGGCGTCGAGAGCGCCCTGCACCCAGAGGCGGTCGGTATCAGGCGCCGTGACAAGGCGACGACGATCCTCCGCAAGGGCCCGGGCCAGCGGCTCGCGGAACGGCCGGGCGGGCAATGTGATCTCGGCGGGCGCGGTGCGCCCTTCCTGGCCGGCCTCGTCCTTGACGACGATCTGGTAGCGCACCCGCGCACCCGACCACGGGCTGTCGGTGAGATCGACCAAGGTCTTGGTGTCGGTCTCGCCGGTGGCGTCGGCCGGCAGGGCCAGATTGATCCGCGGGATCGGCGCCAGCGCGCGGCCGGCCTTCAGCGGCTCGATCACCCCCTCGGCGGAGCTGATCCCATAATCGTCCTTGGCCCGATAGGTTAGGTTGAAGGTGCCACGGCCATTGACCTCGGGGCCGCCGATTGCGGTCACCTCGGGCGGCCGGTCCGGGATCGCCTCCACGGTCAGCTTCTGACGCCCTGCCGGAGTAACGATCACCAGTTCGGCGGGGCCGACAATCCGATACCGCTCTTCGCGGAGGTCCGGCCGCTCCTCCTGGCCGGGGATCGGGGTGAGCCCGGCATTCGGCGTCAATGTCGTGTTCGCTGCGGCTCTGCCCTGGCCGGCGATGCGCACGATCAACTGTGCGTTGATCGGTGCCCGCAGATGCTGGTCGCTGCCATCCATCGCGATCAGCAGCGGCGGCAGCCGGGTGTAGAGCGGCGGGTCAATCCAGCCGTCAACGCGGAAATTCGGCCCGGGGGACGCAGGCGCGTGCCAGTCGAAGGCAGCGCCAATTCGCTCGCGCCATTCGGGACCGGCGACGAACAAGCTTGCCACAGCGGCAACTACGATCCCCGCACGCAGGGCGTAGGGGTCGCGCCGGGTCATGCCGGGGCGCGGGAGCCCGACTTTAAGGGACGCGACCGCCTGAGCGGCCCGGCGCTGGTGAAGGGCCCACAAGGTGCGGCTGCCCGGATCCGCGGCGCCAACAGCCAAGGAATCCTGCGCTGCCGAGGCCGGTCCGTGACGCAATGCGGGATCGCGTGCAGCCGCCTCCCGATCGAGCCGCGCCAGGGCGACCCGGCGATCCGGCCGCGCGAGATGTGCGAGGGGCAGGAGTGCACCGACGAGAAGGAGCGCCAGCACGCCGAGCCCGATCTGTCGCCAAAGCGGGGCGAGATCGAGCCACAGGCCAGCCCAGGACAGAACGAGGAACAGCAGGACGACGCCGAGCCCGCGCCAGATCACCGGCCAAGCCTGTTCCCACAGGGAGGCTACCCGCGCCTGTGCCACGAGCCTGTCGAGCCGCGCGGCGGCTGCTTGTCCCGTGTCGGTGCCGGTCGTACCGGTCTTGCCGCCGAAGCCGTCCCTGTCGATCACGCCGACCGTTCCGCCTCATGCCAGAGAATAAGTCGTAGGCAACCCGGGGGCTCCGGGCTCCGACAACCAGAGGCTAGCATGGTGGGCCGCGCCGGTCGGCGGGTCAAATCGGCGCGACCGTCGCGGAGCAACCGTTCAGTTATGCGCCTGAATGAAGTTACGCACCTGCGGGTAGATCTGCGTTTCCCAGCGTTTACCGGCGAAGACGCCGTAATGGCCGACGCCCGCCTGGAGGTGGTGCGTCCGCATGTACGGAGCGAGTCCGGTACAAAGGTCGTGGGCCGCCATAGTCTGGCCAGGGGCACAGATGTCGTCGCGCTCGCCCTCGACGGTCATCAGCGCCGTGCGGCGGATCGCCCCGAGATCGATAGGCTCGCCGCGATAATGCAACGCGTTCTTGGCCAGGGTATAATCCTGGAAAACGGTCTTGACCGTTTCCAAGTAGAACTCCGCCGCGAGGTCGAGGACGGCGAAATATTCGTCATAAAAGGTTTCGATCGCCTCGGCCTTGGCATCCTCGCCGTTGGCCATGTGCCAGAACAGATCGCTATGGCCCTGCACGTGGCGCTTCGTGTTCATCGACATGAACGCCGAGACCTGCACGAATCCTGGATAGACCCGGCGGCCGGCGCCCTTGTGCCGGGCCGGAACCGTGGCGATCAGGTTCTTCTCAAACCACGCGATCGGCTTTGAGGTTGCGAGCTCGTTCACACCGGTCGGGTTGATCCGGCAATCCACCGGCCCAGCCATCAGGGTCATGCTCCGTGGCGCCGCCGGGTCCTTCGCCTGCGCCATAGCAGCGGCGGCGACCAGCGCCTGCACGGCAGGCTGGCAGACGGCGACCACGTGCGAACCCTCGCCCATGGTCTGAAGAAACTGGATCAGGTGAGCGACATACTCGTCAAATCCGAACCGGCCCGCCGAGAGGGGCACGTCCCGGGCGTTGTGCCAGTCGGTGATGTAGACGTCGTGATCGGGCAGCATCGTGCGCACGGTCGCGCGCAGCAGCGTGGCGAAATGGCCCGACAGCGGAGCGACCATCAGCACCTTGGGCTGCTCGGTGTGGATGTCCTTCTTGAAGTGCAACAGCGTCCCGAAGGGTGTGACCTCCACCGCCTCCTCACTGACCGGAACACTCCGGTTGCCGACGGTGACCGATCCGATCCCGTAGGCGGGCCGTGCGAAAGTCAGGCCCGCGCGCATCATCATGCGGGCATTGGCTGACATCCACCGAGCCGGCTCGCTCCAGCGAATCCAGGGCGACCAGGCGTCATTCAGCATCCGGCCCCAGGCCCGGGTCTGGGCGGCGAGATCGGTCTGCAGGTCGAACGCATCGTACAGCATCGGGCGGGCACTCGCGGGCGCCCGGCCCGACACGCGGGCGATCGGGACGGCAAACTTGGGCGGATGCCGGGATGGGAAATGCATCAGCGTGGCCGAGAAGCATCGGCCCGCAGCCGTGGGGCCGCAACTGTCCAAAAGGTTGAGGCTCGCAGGAAACCGTGGCCCGTGGCTTTCATGCACCAGTTCCAATCGGGGCCGTGCACCAAGACGTGCGCACTCATTCCGCGCCACAGACCGTTCGTCCGCTCATGACGCGCGTGGAGTGAGCGGCCGGGGCTGGCCCTCGGACCGGCGATGCTCGCAGGATATCTTGAGGTAGCGGTCGCTGCCGCCCGGCAGCCCCGCCTGGGCCGCCATGCTCTGGGCGTGCATCAGGCACTCCATCGGGGAGTGTGCCGGCGCGATCATGATATCGAGGGCGGTATCGCGGGAGCAATCCTGCGCCAGCAAGGTACCGGCACAGACGAGGGCAACGGACAACAAGTCGGACATGACGGACCTCGGCTTCGATGGATCGAAAGGTCCGCGGGGTGCTCTGGCGCCCGAGCCGCCGCGTTGTCGTTGCCTGGATGTTTCCTCGCCTGTTCCGAAAATCCGTAGCATGCGGCATGCCAGCCGCGCCGAGTACGGCGAACCGATTGATTGCGCCGGGCTCAGTTTCGGGACGGAAGCCACTCGGTCTCCGGCTCGACGGCCGGGAGGAGGGCGGCCACAGCGTCGAGATCGACGACGTAGTGGTTAGTGAGCGCCTGCCACATCTCCGCCGACGAGTTGACCTGTGGCCTGAGGCTGTCGAGGGCTCGGGCGACGAGCGTCGCATTCAACAGTTTCGGGCGTGCCTGGAGCGGATCAGCGTTCAGCATCGGAATCGACCCCGTTTCGATGGGGGGCACTCTCCGCCGCGCTTGGTTAATGCCGGGTTACGGACTACTGGCAAACCTTGAATTTGTCTTACGCCGATTAAACAACGACTTTCCGCCTCAATAAATCGCGCCTGTAGCGCAGTCGTCGATACAGCTGCGCGAGACAGCCTTCATTTCAGCTCTATGAACGACCCAATAGTTTCGTGTTTGGAGGTTTCTTCCGGTACCAATCGGTCCGGTTCACAAGCCCGACCCCATCCCTTATCAGGCGGGGGAGATCGAGACGGCCCCGGCGGAACGGGGAGGCGCCGCCCCTTCGCGCGATCATCCGCACTGCGGGGCGGCCTCGACCGAACGTGCGAGCGAAACATCATGGACGCCACACCTGAAGCGATCGGCGCGACGCAGGGGCCGGCCAGCCGGTTCGTTCTCGCCTCCGGCTCGCCACGCCGCTTGGCGCTGCTGCAGCAGATCGGCATCGAGCCGGATTCGCTTCTGCCCGCCGACATCGACGAGACGCCGCGCAAGGCCGAGCCGCCGCGCGAATTGGCCCGGCGCCTCGCCCGCACCAAGCTCGCGGCTGCAGAGGGCGCGCTGCATCACAAGGACCAGAAAGTACCGACGTGGCTGCTCGCCGCTGATACCGTGGTGGCCGTGGGGCGGCGGGTCCTGCCCAAGGCCGAAGGACCTGACGAGGCCGCCGATTGCCTGCGCCTGCTCTCCGGACGGCCGCACCGGGTCTTCACGGCGATCTGCCTGCTGTCGCCGAACGGCCGGCGGGAGCGGATCGTCGAGACCCGCGTGCGCTTCAAGCGCCTCTCCGGCCGCGACATCCAGGGTTATCTCGCTTCGGGCGAATGGCGCGGCAAGGCGGGTGGCTACGCGATCCAGGGCCTGGCGGGCGCCTTCGTGGTCAAGCTCGTCGGCTCCTACAGTGCCGTCGTCGGCTTGCCGCTCTACGAGACGATGAGCCTGCTGGATGGCGAAGGCTATCCGGTCCGCGCCGCCTGGGGCAGCCTGGCATGAGCCAAAGCCCGTTTGTCCGCGACGGCCGCCCGACCTGCCCGATCTGCCGACGCCCGGGGGCCGCAGATTTTCGTCCGTTCTGCTCTCAGCGCTGTGCCGATGTCGATCTCGGCCGCTGGCTGAATGAGCGCTACGCGATCCCGGAGGAACTCGATTCCGACGCGCCGCCTCCGGAGCCGGACTCGGAGGGCTGAAATTTTTCCGTCGTCCGCGTCACGCCGATGTCACTGCAAGGCTGGACAGGCCCCAAACTCCTGACTATACCCCGCGGCGTCCGAGGCCCACAGCGGCGCGGGCGACGCCCAGGTAGCTCAGTTGGTAGAGCATGCGACTGAAAATCGCAGTGTCGGCGGTTCGACTCCGTCCCTGGGCACCATCATCCCGCTAAGCGGTAGATGGTGCCGATTGGAAGCTTCAACGCAAGACAGATCGCCACGAGCTTGGAACGCTGACGCTTGGCGTTTGGCATAGTCCTGAACGTCAATCGAATGCGACGGCCGTAAGATCATCCGTTTCCGAGCCGATGGCATGAGCGGTGATCGCCCGCTTACGACGCCGTCTCACCGATACATAGCTCAGCCTTGAGAAGCGGCCGTCGACGTCGCCCTTAAACGATCATGACGCGAGCAGGTGATCCTGTTCGCTTAATGGGTGTTCGTAGTCCGTGTCCGATCACCAGCCATCGAAAATCCGGCTCACCAGCGCCGACAAATTTTTTGGTATACCAAGTGAGTGGCATCCCAGGACAAGCTTCGCTACCCTGCCGATGACGCGGCTGAAGCTGGCATGCGGAAAGGCTGAACCCGTACGCCATACGGGAGCGCCGCAGGACACAACAAAGACGACCTTGGGAGTGGAAGCATGCCGCGCAACATCCTGATCCTGGGAGCCTCCTACGGCTCCCTGCTGGCGACCAAGCTTCTAATGGCCGGTCACAACGTAACTTTGGTCTGCCGCCGGAAGACCGCCGACCTCATCAACCAGGAGGGGACCGAGGTCCGCATCAAGTTGCGGGACGAGCCGAACCACCGCTCAATCCTGTCGCGCGACCTGCCCGGCACCCTGGACGCTGCTCCCCCCGAGGATATCGACCCGTCGCGCTACGACCTGGTCGGCCTCGCCATGCAGGAGCCGCAATACAACAACCACACGATCCGGGTGCTGATGATCAAGATTGCGGCGGCCAAGCTGCCGTGCCTGTCGATCATGAACATGCCGCCCTTGCCCTATCTCAAGCGGATCCCGGCCCTGGCGGCGATGGACCTTGAGGACGCCTACACCAATGCCGGCGTCTGGGACCGCTTCGAGCCGGGCTTGGTATCCCTCTGTTCCCCCGATCCTCAGGCGTTCCGCCCGCCGGACGAGGGTGCCAACGTGCTCCATGTCGGTCTCCCGACCAATTTCAAAGCCGCGACCTTCGCGGACGAGGCGCATAACCGGCTGCTGCGCGAGTTGGAGGCCGATATCGACGCCGTGCGCCTCGACGGCCACGACGTGCCGGTGAAGCTCAAGGTGTTCGATTCGCTGTTCGTCCCGCTGGCGAAATGGTCGATGCTGCTCACCGGCAACTACCGCTGCATCACGCCCCAGGAGCCACAATCGATCCGCGATGCCGTGCACGGTGATCTCGCCAAGTCCCGGGCCATCTACGAGCACGTGGACGGCATCGCCCGGAAGCTGGGTGCTGATCCGCAGGATCAGGTTCCGTTCGAGAAATACGCTAAGGCCGCGGAAAGCCTGCTCAAGCCGTCTTCGGCCGCGCGTGCAGTGGCCAACGGCACGCCGTTCATCGAGCGGGTCGACCTGCTGGTGAAACTGATCTCGCACCAGCTCGGCACCCCCGATGCCGAGATCGACCGCACGGTTCAGATCGTGGATCGCAAGCTCGATGAGCGTGTGATCGAGGGCTGATTGGTTGCGGCGTCGGATGCTGATTGTGTCCGGCGCCGCGCACCCGTGAATAGTTTGCCAGGTACGGTTGTCGCTGGTCCTCGGCCCAGGTAGATGCGCCCGCTCGGAAGCGAGAGGCGAGGCGCATGGATGGGCGATGACGTGGCCGCTCTGCTCCTGGCACTGGCCACCGAGAATGCCGAACTGCGCGCCCAGCTGGCCGCCGCCCAGGACATGCTGATGGAAACGGCGATCGATGCCGGTCATCTCCATGCTCGAATCGAGGCTGTTCAGACAGAGCGCGATTCCTGGCGCGCGGAAGCCGAGCGGCTGGCACGGCCGGGCACCGCAACCGGCTCACGGTGACGGCTTGAAATCTCTACCCGGTCGGGAAACCTGTCGAGCCGGTGCGCCGTAGAAGGCCCCAGCGTGACGGCGCGGCGCAAACCGGGATCAATCGCCGCATCGGTATCGCCGAACACAGCGCCGCGCAGTCGCTGCCCCGCGAAGGTTGCGGTAAGACTCAAACATTCGTCTTGAAGTTGTGAAGCGTTGGCCTAAACCCGGTGTGATTCCGGTTCGGAACCGCTCACTGCATGCCAAAATCGAAGTTCTCCGAATACCAGACCTGTGGGGCTGCGTTTCAGGGCGCGCTCGACGCCCTGGATGTGATCGGTACGTGGGCTTGGGATGGTGACTCGGATCGCATCCAGGCCGACCTGTTCGTGGCGCTGCTGTTCAACGTCGATCCTGAAGAGGCTGAGCTCGGCTTGCCGCTCGCCGCCTTCATCGCCGGCATACACCCGGAGGATCAGGACCGGGTACAGACGCATTTCCGCAGAGGCGGTCGCGATGGGGGGCTCTACGTCATCGAATATCGGGTCTGCTCGGCCGACGGCATCACCCGCTGGGTGCTCGGCCGGGGTCGTTTCCTGCACGATCACCGAGGACGGCCGATCAGCGGACGGGGGATCATCGTGGACATCACCGACGTGCGGTCGGGTGAAACCGCAGCCGGCGCCGTCCGGATGGCAGAGCCTCACGGGACCGAACCGCCGTTGGAGCGCGCGGCCGACTTCGCCATGGCCGCGCAGCGGGCGATCTGCGAGCTGGAGGACCCGGCCCTCAAGGCGCGGGCCGATGCGCTTCTGCTCGATCTCGGGAGAAAGCTTGCCGAGCAGGAACAGCGCCTGCGCCGCACGCAGATGAACTGAGGGCTGTCTGGCTTTACGTCAGGCCGGGTCCCGGTCGGTCACATGAAGGTAGGTCGGGTCGAACTCGGCCGCAGCCATCAAGCCGTCCCAATCGTGGACCGTCAGGCGCCGGCTCCGCAGGGTGATCAACCCGGCAGCCTTAAGGTCGCGGATCGTCCGGTTGACGTGGACCGGGGTGATCCCGAGAGCATCCGCAAGTTCCGGCTGGATCATCGGCAGCTCGCAGGTCCGATCGGGGGCGAGGCCGACGACACCGAGGCGCGTGATGAGCTCGCAGAAGAGGTGGGCCATGCGCGCATAGGCGTCCCGGCGGCCGGTGTTGAGCATCCACTCGCGGACAATGGCGGCGTCGATGAGCGTCGCGCGCCACAAGGTATCGCCCAGCCGCGGGAAGGCCCGGAGCAGGGCCCGCACCGCGTCGTGCTGAACGAAGCCGACCCGGCAGGGACCCACCGTGCCGATGCTGATGTCGAGGACCTTGAGGTGCAGGCTCTGGATGTCGGGTATGTCGCCGGCGACGTGATACGCCATGACCTGGCGCTTGCCCCCCAGCGTGGTCTTGTAAGTGCAGGCGATCCCGTCGAACACGGCGAAGCAACGCGCGGGAGAATCCCCCTCGCGGACGATGTCCTGATATGCCTCGAACTGCGTCATCTGCAGGGGTAGGGCCAGCAGCGCCGCCCGTTCGTCGTCCGTAAGGGCGAAAAGGGCAATGCTTTCGATCTTGCGGACGAAGGGGTGCATGTCGGTTTGTTTAAGAGTTCCCGTCATCGCGCCTCCGCCGGACAACGAGTGCCTCTCGTCTCGCCGCCCTCGGCGCACATGGATAGCGCCGATCCGGCGATGACATAGCAGCCACACTTCCCCCCTGCCATAGTGGAAGAACGCATATTCACCGTCCAAAAATGTATAGAACACGACTTTCCGTCGAAAACGTATTATCACGTGTTGCGGCCGAGATATCGAGACGCGTGAAGGCCCTGACGGACGGCATTCGCAAAGTATAAAACGAGCATGCTTGGATAACGGACTGCAACGAAGCAGCCGACGCGCACGGTAGCCGGGAATTTTCACGACGCGTGGCCCATCGTTCTGTTCCGGGCAAAGGCGACGTCGGGGGCTGGAAATCTCCGGCTGGTCCGCGCACACACGCGGGACGGCGCGGTTGCCGTGCAGCCTGACGGAATGGCCCGATGAACACGGCAGATCTCGCCCCGCACGCCCATCAGGTCCTGCGCGAGGCGACGCTGCCCGAGTTGCCGAACCATTACCGTGGCAAGGTCCGGGACAATTACGACCTGCCGGACGGGCGGCGCATCCTGATTACATCGGATCGGATCAGCGCCTTCGACCGGGCGCTCGCCGCGATCCCGTTCAAGGGCCAGGTGCTCACGCAGACCGCCCGTTACTGGTTCGAGCGCACCGCCGACCTCTGCCCGAACCACGTGCTCGCCTATCCGGACCCGAACGTCGTCGTCGGCCGCCGGCTGGAGATCATGCCCGTGGAGGTGGTGGTGCGCGGCTATCTCGCGGGCACGACCTCGACCTCGGTGCTCACGCGCTACCGAGCGGGCGAGCGGGAGATGTACGGGCATCGCTTCCCCGACGGGATGCGCCCGAACGAGCAGTTGAAGCAGGCTGTGATCACGCCGACCACCAAGGCATTCGACGGCGGGCACGATGAGCCGCTAACGGAGTCCGAGATCCTAGAGCGCAAGCTGCTCACCCCGGAGCAATGGCGGACCGTGTCCGAGGCGGCGCTGGCGCTGTTCGCCAGGGGCCAGGAACTGGCGGCCGAGCGCGGGCTGATCCTGGCGGACACAAAGTACGAGTTCGGCACCGACCCGGAAGGTCGCATCGTCCTGGCCGACGAGATCCACACGCCGGACAGCAGTCGCTACTGGTTCGCGCAGAGCTATCCCGAGCGCTTCCAGGCCGGTGCCGCGCCGGAGAGCTTCGACAAGGACTTTGTGCGCAACTGGGTCGTGGCCCGCTGCGACCCCTACAAGGACCCGATCCCCGAGATCCCCGCTGACGTCGTGCTGGAGACCGCCGCGGTGTACATCCGGGCCTACGAGACGATCACCGGTGCGCGCTTCACGCTACCCGATCCGGGGGAGTCGCCGCTCGATCGCGTCCGGCGCAACATCGCGACCTATCTGGCGAACAACCCGATCGCCTAAGGGCGGGACGGCGCTCGAGCGCCGTCCCCCTCCATCCCGTCAGGCGGCCGCCTTGATCGGGGCCGGGGCAGGCGCATCCATGGCGCGCAGATAGACGTCGAGCAGCGTCTCGTGCTCGTCGCGCTCGTCCTTGTCCTGCTTGCGGATCTTCAGGATATCCTTGAGTATCTTGACGTCCAGGCCCTCGCCCTTGGCCTCGGCGAAGACCTCCTTCTTGGCCTCCATCAGATCCTTGATCTCCTCCTCCAGCCGTTCCACGCGCTCGATGATCGAGCGGATGCGGTCGCCCGCGACGCCCACGGTGTCGGTCATGTCGGTCATGCAAAGCCTCGTCGTATGACGGGCGCCACCCTCGCGGGAGAGGGTAAGCAGGGGGTTAAGGGCGCGGGGTACCGGGACTCGTCCGCGCCTCGATCCACCCGACGATCGCGTCCGCCACCTGATCGCTGTTCGATTCCAGCATCATCATGTGGCCGTTGCCGCGGATGCCGTGCTCGGCCAGCGCCAGCCGGTCCGGCTTGGCGCCGGCCTGCGTGAGGAAGGCCGCCGTGCAATCGTCCATGGTGGCTCGGAACGAGGCTTCCGCGGTTACGATCACGGCCGGCACCTTGGCCAGGTTCGGCAGGGCACGGGCGGGCTCCGCCTGAAGCCAGCAGCGGATCCGGTCGGGAGACGCCGCGCGCTCGGCCTGGACCACGGTCAGGTCGGTCGGGCTGCTGACCGGCGGCTCGAAATGCAGCGGCACCCGGGTGATCCCGTAGGGGCGGGCCCGGGCGTCGCCGACCCGCTCGTACCAATCGGTGCCGCCCTTGAAGCGGATGTCGAAGAAGGTCGGCCCGTTCGGCTCGACGGCGACATGCGCCTTCACGAGGTCCGGCCGCTGGTCCGAGACCGCCCAGCCGAATACGCCGGCCTGCGAATGAGTCAGGACGATCGCCGGCCCGATCTTCTCCAAGAGGGCGATCAGCGCGGGATCGACCAGTTCCTCGCTCTTCAGGGCACTCGCGATGTAGGGCACCTGCGAGCGGTAGAATTGGTCGAAGGCCGCGTTGCCGCGCAGGCCCGGGCCGCCCGGCCATTGCGTGTGCAGCGTCGCCTGCGGGTAGAGCGCCGACCGCTCCTGCCCGGTGAACACCGTCTCCAGATCCTCCACGGGTAGGCGGGCGTAGGGACCGTAGGTCTCCGTATCGCCGCCCGAGCGGCCCCGGCCGACCTGATCGACCAGGTAGACCGCGAAGCCTTTGGCCGCGAACCGGTCGGCCCAGCCCGGCCGGCCATCGGGCGTGCCCAGGAAGTTGGTCCCGGACTGTGCCGTGCCGTGAACCATCACCACCGGATAGGGCTGCGTGACCCGCTCCGGGGCGCGGTACTCCACGAACATCTGCCCGAGCGCGGTGGTCCGGTTGTTCGCGGTCTCGTAACGGCCGCCGACGAAGAAGTAACCGGAGGGTGAGGTCGGCTTGAACGGCCCGGCCTCTTCGGCACGGGCCAAGCCCGCCCCGAGGCAGAACAGCGTCAGCGCGCCGGCAGCGGCGTTCTTGAGCATGATATCCTCCCGCGGACGTCTGACGCGTCCGGCGGGGGGTATATCAGCGACAGAATACCAGTCGGTCCAGCCGAACCTCCCGTCCGCCGGTTTCAGGCATGGGCGAAGCGACGCTTTTTCCCGAGGGCCTCCTCGACGGTACCGGCACCGTCGAGATAACCGTGCACCTTCGGGTTCGGCATGATCAGCGAGCCGACGAAGGCGACCGCCATCAGCACGGTCACGTACCAGAAGAACGTGCTCTCCATGCCGTTGTCCTTGAACCACAGGGCGACGAACTCGGCGGTGCCGCCGAACATGGCATTGGCCAAGGCGTAGGACAGCCCGACGCCCAGCGCCCGCACGTTGGTGGGAAACAGCTCGGCTTTCACGATGCCGCTGATGCCCGTGTAGAACGACACCACGGAGAGACCGAGCGTGATCAGCGCGAAGGCCAGGTAGGGATCCTTGTTGGTCCCCAAAGCCGTCATCAGCGGCACCACCATGAGTGTGCCGAGGCCGCTGTAGAGCAGCATGTTCGCCTTGCGGCCGATCTTATCGGACAATGCGCCGAACAGCGGCTGGATCGCCATGTAGACGAACAGCACGACGGTCATCACCTGCGATGCCGACGTCTTCGGCATGCCGGCCGTGTTGACCAGATACTTCTGCATGTAGGTCGTGAACGTGTAGAAGCTCAGAGAACCGCCGGCCGTATAAGCCAGAACGACACAGAATGCCCGCCAATGCTTGAACAGCTCGGTGAAGGTGCCGGCGGTCTCCTTGTCGCCGGCCGCCTTGGTCTCGGCGAGCGAGCGCCGGAGGTAGAGGGCCACCACCGCCAGCCCGGCACCGATGAAGAACGGGATCCGCCAGCCCCAGGCCGACAGCTCCGGCGCGGTCATGACGGTCTGGAGCAGCACCAGGACCAGCGAGGCGAGCAGCTGTCCGCCGATCAGCGTGACGTACTGGAAGGAGGCGAAGAACCCGCGCTTCCCCTTGATCGCCACCTCGCTCATATAGGTCGCCGAGGTGCCGTACTCGCCGCCCACCGACAGGCCCTGCAGCATGCGTGCGAGCAGCAGGAGCACGGGCGCGAGCGTGCCGACATGCTCGTAAGTCGGCAGGATGCCGATCAGGAGCGAGCCGAAACACATCATCAGCACAGAGACGACCATCGAGGTCCGGCGCCCGACACGGTCGGCGATGCGGCCGAACAGCCAGCCGCCCACGGGGCGCATGAAGAATCCCACCGCGAAGATGCCGGCGGTCTGTAGGAGCTGACTGGTGGAATCACCCTTCGGGAAGAAGGCGGGCGCGAAGTAGAGCGCAAAGAACGCGTAGCAGTAGAAGTCGTACCACTCGACCAAGTTGCCCGAGGATGAGCCGACGATCGCCCAGATGCGACGCTTGCGGTCGGCCGCGTCATCGGCGGCACTCGGCGCGATACCGATCGTATCGTCCCTCAGGGCGGACATGGCGTCTCCGTCACATGATTCAACGGCCGGTAACAGCCGGCCTATTCTTCGATAACCGTGACGTTACAGGCGACGATCCTGATCGCAAGGCCGTGATCCGACTTTGACCGGGACAGCGGCCGGCTGTGTCATTTCTTCCCGGCCCCGTTGGCGGGCTGAGACGGAACGGTTTCGCGCGGGACCCCGTTGCGGCCCGGCACGGGTGCCGTCGGCACCACAACCACAACGGGATGAAATGCCATGACGCGGATCTTCAGGGACACGGTGGCGGCCGCCATTCTCATCGCCGGCGCGGCGACGGCTTTTGCGCAGGGCGGCCCGGGTGGCGGCGGCGGTCCGGCCGCCGGCGGTGGCGGCGCGGGTGGTGGTGCCGGGCCGGCGGCAGGCGGCGGCGCGGGACCGGGTGGAGCCGGCGGCGGCGGTATGCGCGGCGAAGCCGGCGGAGCCGAAGGCGGCGGCATGCGCGGTGGCGCGGACGGCGGTGCGCGCGGCGCCGAGCCCGGTGCTCCGGCCGCGCGCGGTGCCGACGGCCCCGGCCGCCCCGGCCAAGGTGGCGGCGCGGGCGATCGGAACGGTCCCGGCGGCAATCCCGGCAATGCGGAGCGAGGCGGCCGCGACGGCGGCCCGGCCGAGCAGCGCGGCGGACGTGATGAGAGCGGCCCGGGCCAGCGCGGCGATCGCAATGGACGTGACGAGACCGGCCCGGGCCAACGCGGCGATCGCAACGGGCGTGATGAGACCGGACCGGGTCAGCGCGGCGATCGCGGTGCAGCGGGCGACCGCGGCGATCGGGGTGGTCGCGACGGCGCGCGCGGTGCACGGGGCGGCGGCTCGCCGCGCGGCGCGGTCAATCGGCTCGACACGCGTCAGCGGACCGCGTTCCGCGGCTCGATCACGCGCCTCGGCGTCTCGCCGCTGCGCGACGTTGCGTTCGGTCTTGCGGTCGGCACCGCGATCCCGCGCTCCATCGGTTTGCACCGCCTACCGCCGGCCATCATCGAGATCGTACCGGAATACGAGGGCTACGACTTCATTCTGGTGCGCGACGACATCGTGATCGTCGATCCCGACACCTATGAAATCGTGGATGTGATCCCGGCGTAAGTCGCTTCTCCACCGGCTCACCACGCACGCAAAGACAACCGAACAAAACAGCCGACGCTGGCAAGATGAACGCCAGCGTCGGCTGTTTTGCGAATGACCGTAAGAAAAACTTTTTGGATCACGTGTTGTATTTATTATTTATAAGAAAATATCAAATATATCGCATCGATGTAGCACGTATGGCACACCAATGATCATTTTTTGCCACTATAACGACTGATGTTGCGGTCGATTATTAGATAGTTGCGGCAATCATTGCAGTGATAGGTGATAGGTTACATTGCCCGATCTGGTGTTCATGATATGAGGGTTGGTCGAACGCTTCTGTTGCAATGAAGGCAAGGCATGTCGGAACCGGATTTGAACGCCCCCGGACTTGCGCGCTTGCCGCGATCGCGCCTCGGTGTTTCCGGTCGTGCCTTGCTCCTGATCCTTGTCGTGGTCTTCGCGACCTTCGGGGCGAGTTCTGCCTATCTGTATTCCAAGCAATCCGCCGCCCTGCGGACCAATCTCGAAGCGAATATGGCGAGCCTGAGT
Source organism: Methylobacterium sp. J-001 (assembly GCF_022829565.1). Lineage (NCBI taxonomy): Bacteria > Pseudomonadati > Pseudomonadota > Alphaproteobacteria > Hyphomicrobiales > Methylobacteriaceae > Methylobacterium > Methylobacterium sp. J-001. The sequence continues at coordinate 999 of NZ_JAKSYN010000193.1, read as the reverse complement.
GCCGCGTCGGCGCGAAGTGTCGGCAACTGGCTGCGCGGCAAGCTCGAACTGACGCAGCTCATGGCACAGCAGATCGCCGCCGTCGGGGTCGGCCCGAAGGCGAACGACGTGCTCGGCTTGCCGTTGGCACGTGAGAGTTTCTTGAGCGCCTATCTCGGACGTCCCGACGGCTTCTACACGGAGATGCCGAAAACGGAGCTGCCCGCCGGCTACGATCCGCGTCAACGTCCCTGGTACAAGGATGCGCTGGCAGCGGGACAGGCGGTGCTGACCGAGCCCTACAACGATGCGAGCACGAACGTCCTCACCATCACCGCGGCGGGTCCGATTTTTGGGGAGGACCGGTCGGTCCTCGGCGTGATCGGCGGCGATTTCGACAGCGCGGCCCTGGCCCGAATGATCGCAGAGGTCGCAACAGGCGGCAAAAGCTACGCCTATCTGGTGTCGGGCGCCGGAACGGTCCTCGTCCATCCGCGCACGGAGCTGATCGGAAAGCCGCTCGCGGACCTGATCGCCGGGCCGCCCCCGAAGATCGGCGGCGACGTGGCCGAGACCCGGGAAGGCGACCGGGCGACGTTCACGGCCTTCGCCCGGGTCCCGAATCTGCCGCCCTCGCTGGATTGGTACGTGGCGCTCTCGGTCGACAGCGCCACGGCTTTGGCCCCGATCACGACGCTGGCTCGGGACTTGGCGGTGGCCACTCTCGTGGTGCTGCTCATCCTGGCGCTCGTGATCGGCCGGCTGATGACGATCACCCTGTCGCGTCCGCTGAACCGCCTGGTCGGCGTCCTGCAGCGCATGAGCCAGGGCGAGATCGATGCCGAGATCGCCGAGGCCCGGCGCAACGACGAGATCGGCTTGGTCGGCCGTGCCGTCGAGGGCATCAAGGCGCGGGTGGCGCAACAGGCCCGCGACCAGGTCGAAGCGCAGCACCTGGCCGACGAGGCCGCCGCAGCCGAGCGCAAGCGCGGCATGATCGCGCTGGCCGACGGCTTCGAG
>NZ_JAKSYN010000181.1:0-2577 GCF_022829565.1 Methylobacterium sp. J-001 | reverse complement strand
CGTCGATCTACAGGCAGCCATCAACCGCTACCTCGCCGAACATAACCTCGACCCGACCCCCTTCCGCTGGAAAGCCGACCCAGACACCATCATCGCGGCCGCAGCACGGGGGCATCAAACGTTGGATTCAATCCACTAGAGCCTGCGACGGCTGTTCAGGTCGCCGAGCGCGCTGGCATCCCCAGTCGAGGGCGAGGTCGCGAGGCCGCCCTGGTGCTGCGCCGCCTTGAGTCAGATGGCTTGGCTGTCAGGGAGGTGGATGGGCGGGTGCCGCGCTGGCTGACCTCCCAGGCTGCTCCCGCCGCTCCATGATCCGGCACTGGTCCCGAAGTGTACCCTCGCGCTTCTGCTAAGTTCGCACGCCACTTGGAATACCGTCCGCGCCTAGGCCTGGATCGTTACTTGCCGCCGCCGCTGCCGGTCGAGCCTACGCGTGAGGGTTGCGCTTCATTGCCGGCGGCCGCCGAGTCCGTTGCGATGCCATCCGCAGCTCGGCCGGTAGGCGAGTACGTGAATGCATTCTCGTCGCCGGTCGAGCCAGGCTGACGGGTGATTACGCCTGGCGCGCCCGGCGGCACGACCACAGTTGTGCTGGTTGGTGTCTCGACCACGACCTGGGCGATGGCCGGTGTCGCTAGAACTGCGGCGACTGCGCCGCAAAAAACGATCTTGTTCATAGAATGCACCCTAGAAAGGCGATGGGGAGTATCCCCTGGGTGCCGTCCAACACAAACCTGAGAATATAGATCCGGTATTTTTTGACGCGTCTTCAAAGCAATGTGCTAATACGCACATCGTATTCACGCTTTTATTACAAAAATCCGTGATGTATTTTTCTGGATTGTTTCTTGTGATTTATTGATGACAAAAGCCTGAACCATAAATTCGGGCTTTCTGGATCAAAAAAAGCCCGGCCGTAAGGCCGAGCTAGTTAGGTCCCTTTGCACGGGGACATCAAGACTGGAAAGCTTTGGGAGGAACCAGTCTCGATTGGAAAAATCAGAAGTCGCGTTGGACGCGGAAGCGAACCTGTGAGATTGAGTCCTTCGTGGCAGTTGCAGCAGCGAAGGTGCCGTTGTTGATGCCGGCGATGTTAGAGTAAGCCGTCGGGCTTTTGTCGAGGTCGATAGCGCGGCCGCTCTTCAAACCGATCTGCGTGTAGAAAGCCTCGACGCCGATATCCAGATCTTTTACGGGCGACCAGATGATGCTGCCACCAGCAACGAACTGATACGTATCGCGCAGTGCTTGGCTTAGCTGATAAAACCGGGTGCCCGGCACACCGACGGCGTTGGAGCCGAAGGCATTCGTACCGTTAGGGTTTTCTAAGTTGAAGATGGCACCTTGCGCAAGGCGGGCCCCATTCGAGAAGCTCTGCTCACCATAGGACCCGAAGAAGGCGGAGCGCCATTCGGGCGTCCAGTAGTGCAGGTACGAGATCGTGGTTGTAAAGCTTGTGGACGTATCCATCTGACCAGTGAACGGATTGATCGTCGCGTCTGCGAAGTACTGATTAAACTTTTGGCCTTGAATGGTCTGAGTGCTCTGGGTGTAGCAACCGGTGTAGGCGCAGTACCCAGTGTACATCTGTGCGCCATTTCCGTAGGCACCCTGCAGGTAGAGAGAGTCGCCCGGCGCAATGAACGGCGTGTTGATCTTCAGGCCACCCTGCACGGCCCAACCGTACACGTTGTTGGTGTGTGGAATGCTGATATTCGAGCCCGTTCCCGTGCCAGCGCCGTTGGCTACGTCGCCGACATTCAATTCGTGCGTCGCGGCTGAAAGCTGCGCAGAGCCCCAGACTTGATCGACCCGCAGGACACCGACAAAATCCGGCATCCGCTCGCGCTGGATGACGTCAATCTGACTGTAGCGGGTTGGGACACCGTTGGTGTAGCCGATGAATACCGGCGCTGGCGAATTGCTCTGCGCGAAGTTCGCGACGCTGGCATTGACAGTGACACCGGCTGGGTTGTTCGTCGGCGAGAAGATCGGAGTGCGGCGGAAGACTGGGTCTTCGATTGACAAGGTTGCCGACAGACCATTTCCAAAGGTGGCTGTGTAGGCCAGCAAGTTGGTGGAGAATACGTCCGAGCCGAGGGTGGCGCCGGCGAACTCAAAATCGTGAGCATAGAAGTCGAAGAACGACGAGGCGCGACCGGCAGTAAGACCCGCGAACTGAATGAACGCCTTATCGACGTTTACGTATTGCTGATCACGGCCAAACTGATCGATACCAAGGCCGGGGAAGGCCTGACCGATGCGTTGCTGCGTGCCGGAGGTGCCGACACCGGAGTAGCCGGTACGGGCGCCGGCATCCAAGCGAACGAAGGCGCGCAGGGTGCCGTAGGCGGTCTGGGTGCGGGCATCGAGGTTGATGCGCAAGCGGCCTTGATAGCCTGACGTGTCACCGGAATTGGTACCGTTCTGGCGAGTGTGGTCAGCCCCCATTGAAGTGGTCCGCCCTTTGGTATGGCTTTTGAGCCTGGAGGACGGACGAGATGGCAAAGCACCCGAAGCCCGAGGAGATCGTCGCGAAGCTACGTCAGGCGGACGTTCTGATTTCACAGGGCCAGA
>NZ_JAKSYN010000178.1:0-351 GCF_022829565.1 Methylobacterium sp. J-001 | reverse complement strand
GCATCGGGCTTGCCGTAACGCAGGTCATTCCCAGGCGTCCCCGAATTGGAACTGCCGTACACGCTCCCTCCCCCCGCTGCGGGGGAGGGTGGCCCCCGAAGGGGGGCGGGAGAGGGGAGGAACGGATCCGGAGAGGTCGCGACGGGTCTCATATCCTGAATCGTCGCGCCGCCCCTCTCCCGACCCCGGCTGACGCAGCGGCCACCCTCCTCCGCAGAGGGGGGAGGGACAGCCGCGGAATCGGCCCGACCCGCCGTGGTACCGCCTGGCCGCCTGCCAGGTCGGGCCCACGCCGCCGCCCGATTCGCCGCTCAAACCAAGCAAACGCCAAATCAATAAACGCGGTCGTGA
>NZ_JAKSYN010000173.1:0-350 GCF_022829565.1 Methylobacterium sp. J-001 | reverse complement strand
ACGCGGTCCTTCTTCTCCTTGACCTCGACCTCGGTCGCGCCGCCGACGCGGATCACCGCGACGCCGCCCGCGAGCTTGGCCAGGCGCTCCTGCAGCTTCCCGCGGTCGTAGTCCGCGGTGGTCTCCTCGATCGGCGCCTGGATCTTGCTGATCCGACCCTCTATGTCCGACTTCTCGCCGACGCCGTCGATGTTCGTGGTGTTCTCCTTCTCGATCCGCACGCGCTTGGCGCGGCCGAGCTTCGGGAGCGTGACGTTCTCGAGCTTGATCCCGAGATCCTCGGCGATCATCTGGCCGTTCGTGAGGATCGCGATGTCTTCAAGCATCGCCTTCCGGCCACCGCCCAAGCC
>NZ_JAKSYN010000170.1:0-51393 GCF_022829565.1 Methylobacterium sp. J-001 | reverse complement strand
TGGCGGTGGTGCCGGCGGCGGCGAAGGCGGCGGGGACGCCGAAGACCGAGCTGTTCGAGCGGCTGCTGGCGTCGAAGGCGTAGCCGGCGTTGATACCGAAGTAGGCGCCGGTCCAGGTGAACACGGGCACCGGGGTGAAGATCGGTGGCGGGGCGGCGCGGCGCGGCAGGTCGGCGGCCGAAGCGGCGCCGGTCAGGGCGGTGAAGGCGGCCAGGGAGGCGATCAGCTTGGTCATGTGGGGCAATCCAGGACGTGAAATCTGACGCCATGACTACCAATCGGTCGACAGAAAAGCTGTAGTTTTACGGACACACTGCCCGGCCATGGCGCGGCGCGTCATAGTAAACCATCGGTAAATATCTTCGGCCCGTTGAGCATCGCTCGGGGATTACTGGGGCTGGCGCGGCAACGCCGCGTCCGTACATAGGGTTGCTCAAGAAGCCGTGATCACGGAGCCGCCGTGAACGGCGGGCGACAGTGCCAGCCCTCGTTTCCCGACGCGGATGTAACCGCGCGATCCACCACGCGTTCACGGGAAGCCATGCCCGACGGGCAGCTTGATGGAGGCTTCATGCGCGTATTCCTTGCCAGCGCCGCCCTGCTGGTCCTCGCGACCGCAGGCGCGGGCGCCCAGCCCTACGATGAGCGGCGCCTGCCGCCGCCGGGCGCGGATCTCGATCGGGGCCCGCCGCCACCGAATCGGTTCCGTCCGCCGCCGCCCGAGGCCGATGACGATGGAATGCCGCCATCCCGTCGCCGGGGACCGCCGCCGCCGGATGACGACGACGATGATGACGACGATGACGCCCCGCCGTCTCGGTCGGATCGTCTCTGACCCCCGCTCCGAACGCACGCATCCGCAATCACCGCGTAGCGGGCGTTCGCATTCCGTACCCTCTGTGACCCGGGAGCGGCAGCCGCCCGGCAGGACCTCTGCTAGACAGGCCGTCGTTCCGGGATGCTGCGCATGTTCACTCGGCCGCTTCTTCGTCGTGTTGTCTTGGTCCTGGTGCTGATGGGCGCTCTGGTGACCCTCGCGGACGTCATCGCCCGCCGGGAGTTGCGGCAGGCGGCCGACGAATCGTTCGGGCGGAACGGTGCCGTCGCCCATACCGCTCAGGCTGGCGAATAGGGTCCGTCCATTCGTCCGCGAAGACAAAAAAGGCCACCCCCGAGGGAGCGGCCCGAAGTCTTGGGAGGAGACACCCTTGGGAAGGGTGGCCGGATCACGACGCCGTCGCGATCCGGCGGATCTGAATTACGGATACCGGGCAACGCCGACAACCACCCGGCAGGTGCCGGCCCGCGCGCAAATCCGACCCGTCTGCGTCGCACGTGCGCTTTCACACCAGGGGGCCGGCACCTCGCCCAAGGCCGGCGGCGAGGCCGGGGTGATCGGGCGACAGAACCAAAAGCCTTACTTCGCCGTTGAGGGCAGCACCGACCATGCAGCGGTCGGTACCGTGCCTCCCGATATGCACCGGTTGCGAGTTTCCGATGACCCGACCGCGCCGCGTGGGCCTGCCCTGGTACGCCCCGGAGCATTATGAGGCGCTTCGCGCCGGCCTCGCCGATGGGACGAAACTGCCGCCCCATTACGAGACCTGGCGGATCGCCACCGAGCAGATGGAGCGCGAGGTCCAGCGCAGCGGCGTCGAGGTCGTGCGCGTGCCGATCGAGCCCGAGGGGTTCGCCGCGTGGTGTACCCGCACCGGCGCGGCGGGGGATGGTCCCGGGCGCGCCCGGTACGCAGCCGAGGCCGTGGCGAGAACGGATCCGGCGTGAGATCGACCGCGGCTCAGAACAGGGCCACCATTCCCACGCCGACGGCCATCAGGACGGCGCCGAGGATCCGCCACAGGCTCGCCGGATGCACGGCGAAACCGACCCATCCGTAATTGTCGAGCACGATCGACGCGGCCACGCCCACCGTCACGATGATGCCGAAGAACGATGCGGCGCCGATGGATGGCGACGCGTAGAGCTGGGCAAGGATCAGCAGGATGCTGAGGAATCCGCCGAGCCACGCCCACCAGGGCACCTGCACCAGCTTTTGCCCGCTCGGCATCTCGAGCTTGCCGAGCGTGAGGCCGCCGACCAAGAGAGCGGCCGTGCTGATCAGCAGCGTCAGCAACGCGGCGGTGATCGGCAACCCGAGGGATTTCGACAGCGTCGCGTTCTGGCCGGGCTGAACCGCATTCGCGAGTCCGGCGAGGATCGTCAGTCCATAGAGATACCACATTCTCCGCTAGCTCTCGACGCTGCGGCCAAGATCCGCCATTGCGCCGCGGAATTTTGACGCCCCCCGCCGCGAGCGGCGCATCGGCCGGCGCGGGCTTCTCGGTTCGACGGATGGTGCGCGCGGATCTATGGCTTGATCGGCAGACGCCCGACCGCAGATCCGGACGCGTCCCTCACCACAAGCGTCCAGATCGCGTCGGGATCGGAAGCGGCCAGTTCGTCGGCCATCTCCCGGATCACGCTCCGGGCCTCCGCCAAGGCCGTCTCCAAGCTGTCGGCCTCGACGCCTTCCTCGTCACGGATCGACTCCCTGCCGTTCTCGATGTCGAAGTAGAAGCGTTCCGGCACCTAGCGCGTCCCCCCTGACCGAAACCCTCCGGAGAGGGCCCATGCATTCGGCTACGTAGTGCGAAGCGACACAGCAGCATTCAAAAACAACGATAAACCTTAAAATATCTGAAACTTGAATTGAGTCGCCGAGTTGCAATTATATCGAGATTTTGGCGAGACGATCCATTAAAGCTACTGGCGATCGCCTTCCGAACCAAGGCCTTAAGGCCCGCTGAGGTGGCGCTCCTTGCTTGGGGCACTTGCCATGTCGACGTGTGACAAACCGGACTCTGCAAAGAGAGCCGAAGCGGTATCGAATAGTAAAGACGAGCTACGCAACCATATTCGTCGCGTGCTGCTGTGTATCAAGGCACAATCTGGACAGAACAAGCCGGCGTCCTGAAGGGGGCCTCGCAGGGCATCACCCGGCGAACGACTTCGGCCCGATGACGCGGAGACCGAGCCGGCCGCCCGAGCGGCTGCGCGTGACCCCGGTCGTACCGCGACGCTTTGCGGCACAAAATCCTGTCGGTCGGCGGATTGCTGTGGCGCGCCTGCGCTGGCGCGGAGCGCCGCCAAACGGCATCGTCGTCTCATGGTGAAGCCTGGAATCCCGACCTGCGAAGTCTCCGTCGAGGGGGCCTGGGTGGCCATGACGGTCGACGAGGCGCAGGCCCGCCATCGCGATGCCCTCAAGCGCTGCCCGGCCTGCTTCGGGCGGCTGATGATCCAGGGCGGCTACACCGCGGTGCGGCGCTCATCGCTGTCGCACTTCCGTGTGCACGATGGTTGCCCGCTGATCCCGCGGCACTACAAAGGCGAGCCGAAGCCCCACCCGGCGGCGATCGGCTAGTGCCGTCCCCGATCGCGTGGCCATTCGGCGCGCCTATCAATCCCTGGTGTGACGCGCTCGCCGACACCGAATCGGTATCGACTTCGGCCACGAGCGCTCCCGAACGCGCGATCGCGATCCGGCGTGCTTGGTACGGGTTTCCGAAGGCCGCAGCCCTTCGCCAAGGTTCAAGGCGAAGCCCGTGAGACGTGCCGGGCTTAAGTCCTGCACCCGGGCCAGGTCCGAGGCCTTCCGAAGCCCGGCCTCAGCGCTGGACCGCCTCGATATCGTCCTCGAAGATCGAGTCGGGCTGGCAGGCGTGCCAGTCTTTCGTCTCGTCGGTCTGGCCTTTGCGCCCCCAGCAATAGCCGGCCTGGGCCAGACGCCCGCTCAAGCGGTCGCGGAGCCGGCACTGCTCCCGGATGATGGCGGGATCGCCCGAACCCTCGCAGGCGAGCGCAGCCTTCGCCTCCGCGGTCAGCAGTTCGGGGATTGTCGGCCGCTGCTGCTGGGCGGCCGCCCCACCGGCGGCGACGACGAACGCGATGGCGGCGAAGGAAATGCGCATCCCGACAGGATAGCCCCGGGAGCAGGCCTGTCGAGGCGGTCTCTGCCCCTTTCGAGACGATGCGCTATCGCCCGCGCAGGAAGAAGAACCAGATCAGGATGAGGACGGGGATCGGCACACCGATCAACCACAGCAAACCACCCGTCAGCATCGCGTGCTCCTCCACTCTCCGATGAGCAACCCCATCCAGGTGGGCGTGTTCCGGGGACGCCGGTCGAAGCCCTCGGCCATCCGGCCGTCAGAAGGCGGCGACGAGGGCCACGCCCGCGACCATCAGGAGGCCGCCGAGGATCCGCCACAGGCTGGCGGGATGGATCTCGAAGCCGACCCAGCCGAAATGGTCGAGCACGATCGAGGTCACCACCCCCGAGGTCACGAGCAGGCCGAGGAACGGCGCCGCCCCGATCTGCCGCGCCACGATGAACTGCGCCAGGATGATGCAGCCGCCAAGGATCCCGCCGAACCACGCCCACCAGGGCATCGCCAGCGCCTGCGCCGCCGTCGGCCAGGCGAGCTTGCCGGAGAGGAGGCCGACCACGAGGATGCAGGTGGCGGTGCCGGCCGCCACCACGAGGCCCGCGGTCAAGGACTCGGCCAAGCCCTTTGAGAGCGCCCCGTTCTGCCCCGCCTGGACGGCGTTGGCGATGCCGGCCAGCAGCACGAAGCCGTAGAGGTACCACATGGTCGGGGTCTCGATCTGTAACACCGGGTCGGTGGGGCGGTCGTGACAGGGGCGTCACGCGACCGGCGGCGGCTTCACATCCTGTCGCGACGACCGCCCGAGGCCGGCCCCCATAGCGAGGCGGCCGGGGGCGGGCGGCCGTCAGGCCTTGCCGTCCGGCTCCGATCCGGCGGCCTCCATCCGTTCGGCCAATTCGTGGACGACCTCCTGCACGAGCGGTGGCCAGGGCACATCCTTGTCCTGAAGGAGCCGGGCCGCGCTCACCAGAGCCGTGAATTGGGCCGGTGAGATCGCGCGTCCCATGATCTGGGCGGCCAGCATCTGCTCCGCCAAGGCCGTCGCGAGGCGCAGAACCTCCGGCATCCTCGCGGCCTGGGGATCGATCGCGGGGCCCGTTTCGGGATCCATGTCCGTCATATCAGGTCCCCTTCGCCTCCCGGACGCGCGCCACTGCGGTGAATACCGGTCCGATTGCGGACGTGTTCCCGGAGCAGCACGAGGGGGCGCCGAATGGCCTGACATTCGGGGGCCAACCGCAAGCATATTTTGTCGCGCACCGCGCAGATTCAGGGCGAAAATCAGTGATCGACGGCTCTATGGCCCAGCCGACACGGCGTTGAACGGCAGTTCCACACCGGATGAGCCGGACCACATCCGGACGGCGCCCGGCCATAAGCCGACAATGGGCCCCCCAGAGGCGCCGGGGACGGAGCGGCCATCACAGGCCGCCCCTCGCGGGTCTCGCGTGCCTGTCAGCGCGCGCTACTTGGTGATCCGCACGGAAACGGGATCGCTCCCGGGAAAACTCTCTTCCAAGGCCTCATCAAGCCGTGCCTCCATCCGGTCCGGCTGGTTCGCTGCGAGCCCCCGATCCGCGGCAGAGGATCCGGCCGCGATCGCGGTGGAGCGCCGACGCGCCGTCGAACGGACCACGTCGTATACGAGCAGCCCGAGCCCGGCCGCGATCAGAAGGGCCGGCACGGGGTTCACCCGCACGTCGGCGACGAAGCGCTCGACGGCCTCGCCGGCGGCTTGTCCGGACCGCTTCAGGTCGGCGAGGTCCCGGGGCATGCCCGGCCCCTGCAGCCGGGATTGCAGATCGCCCAGCGTGCGATCCAGGCGCCCGCGGCTTGCCTCAACATCCTGCTCGAGTTCGTCAGCCGCGTTGCTCATGTGGTCCCATGCTCCGTTGGCGCAGCGTCCCGAACGGCCGGTTCCGGCTCTCGGGACGTTGCGAGATCGCGGTTCTCACGCATCGTCCTGGAGCCGATGTCCAGGGCGATCCGCGAGAACCTGCGCATCCTGTTTGATCTGCCGGCCCGTCCGGGTCGGCGCGAGATTCGCCAGCGAGGCCCGGCTCCGGCCGAACAGGCCCAGCACCAGGGCCAGCCCGAGGCAGGTGCCGCCCACGATCAGCGCCGCCAGGGCGTCCGATTGCACGAGGACGGCGATGCCCTTCACCAGGGCCAGGAGCAGCGTGAACAGGCCGGTGATGGCCAGGACCGCCGCCGCGATCAGCAGCCCGAGGCCCAGCGAGATCCGATGGACGCCCTGTGCCATCTCGGCGCGAAACAAGGCCAGCTCGTCGCCGACGAAATCGCGCAGCTCGCGAACCGCATCGCCGACGAGGGTCGGGATGCTGCGTATGCCGGGTTCGGCCATCCTGTCCTCCTGGCACGCGCGTTGCCGACGCGGGGCGGTTCAGCGAGAGACGGCTCCGACGCCGGCCTCAGATATCCGGCGTCGGTAGGACATCGACCGGAACCAGGGCCCGGGAGCGAGGGACCGGCCGGATCCCGGGGGTGTTGATCAGCCGGTAGAGCGCGAAGCCGGCCAGCATGGCGGCGGCCGCGGTCAGAGCCGGCCGGCGCCGGGCCGCCGCGCGGACCTCGTCGTACATCTCACCGAAGGAGCGGCGACCGATATCCTCGGCCAGCCCGTCGACGCCGAGGGCGGCCTGATCGAAGAACGACTTCAGCTGCGGAAGCCCGTCGAAGCCGGCGCCCGTGTCCCGGATGGCGTCGCCGACATCCGCGACGACCCGCGCCGCGTCGGCCTGGCGCTTGGCCGCGTAGCCCCGCGCCTGATCACGCAAGGCGTCAGTGAACCCGCGCGTCGGGTCCTGATCCGGACCGGACGCGGTCGGGCCTCGATCCTGGGCACCGTTCCGCATCAGGCTGTTCCTCCCGCAGGCCATTCGATCTGGGGGGAAGCCGGGAGCGTCGCATACAGTTCCGCGGCCGGCCGGGGGGCCGGGTCTTCCGGCGTCGCGGATACGCCCGCGCCGCCCGGCCGTGTCCCGCGAATTCTAGCATAGAGGCTAGCCTGTGTTAACAAAGCCTCACCTCGTGGACTCGGTTTTAACGATTTGTTAATCATTCCGATCAGTTAAATCATCGCCCAGGTCTACCGGCAGGGAGAGAGCGCCCCGTGAGCGAACTGCAGCGGCTGTTGAACGATCCGCGCTTCCGCACCGTCGACAAGTCGAAGCGCGAGCCGAATGCCGTCCCCGAGGCCAGCCTCGGCAACGTCCTGCGGGTCGTCTCGTCGCTGAACGAGCAGGCCCAGGCGCCGACGCCGCAATCGTCGCCGCAGGATTGGGACACGCTGATCCACCGGGTGCAGGCCGCGGCCCGCCAGGCGCGCGAGGTCGAGGCGCAGGCCCGGGAGCGCGAGGAGCGGATCGAGCACGTGCTCGAGCAGGTCCGCGACGACATCAATGCGTCGAATGAACGGGCCCGGATCGCTGAAGTTCAGGCGCGGGAAGCGCAGGTCCGCGCCGAGGCACAGGTCATCGCCGCCGAAGAGCGTGCGAAGGCTGCCGAGGCCCGCGCCCGGGCGGCGGAGGAGCGCGCCCGGCACGCCGAGGAATGGCTGGCCCGGGTCCAGGACGCGATCATGTCCGAGTTCTCCGACCTGACCGATCAGGCCGCCGCATGAGCAGCCCGGCCCGAGCGCAAACGATCCCCCCGGAGGCCGATCCGATGGACCGGGTGATCGCGCTGTTCTCCGGAGCCGACACCGCCGCGGCCGCCGAGGACGAGGATTGGTCGGCCTCGCTGCTGGCGGTCCGGGGCGTCGCGGCCCGGGTCCGCGAGATGCAGAAGCGCGCGCGGGACTCGGTCCGAGAGGCGCAGCGCGCGGTGCGGGACTCGGATGCGGCGGCGCGGGCGGCCGAGGACCGGGCCCGCCATGCCGAGGCGACGATGCGCGAAGCGGTCACCCGTGCGGAGCGGGCCGAGGAACAGGTCCGCTTGGCGGCCGAGCGGGCCGACCGGGCGGAAGCCCGGGCCACGGAGGCGCATATGTGGCTGCGGCGCATGCACGAATGCATGGTCAGCGAGTTCGGGGCGCTCGCCGCCGAGCCGACCCGGCCCTGACGCGGCCGCGCCGGGCTCACGCGGCGGGAGCGGCGACCACGTCGACCGCATGCTGCGCCCAGGCATAGGGCTCGCTATGGCCGTGATACACGGCGATCTCGAGCTGTAGGATTCGGACGCATTCCTCGGACAGGTCGGCCAGGATGTCGTAACCGTCCTCGTCGATCGCCGACCGGACCGACACGAACGGCCGATGATCGTCGTAGGTGACCAGCACTTCCTGCTCGGCATAGGGATCGAGCGGGTTAATACAATAATGGGCCGGCATCCGCCTTATCTCCCGAGATGATGTCGCGCAGGATGGCTTTAAGTCTCGGTTGTAACAGCCCGATGAAGAGTGCCGAGCGCCCCGGCCGTTGCGCGCGTCACAGCGCGGGCTGGGGGCCGCCTTCGACGGCGCGGCACTCGGGCACGGCCGCCGCCGGAACGACGGGGCAGGGCCCCGAAAACTCCGCCCGGAGCGCCGAGAGCGCCGCGCGGATCGCCATCCGCACCGGTCGCGGCGCGCTCCCGGCCTCGGCGCGCAGCTGAAGCTGCTGCAGCTCGTGCCGGAGGGCCCGCCGCCCGGGATCACCGGGCAGGCCGTACTCCGCGGTGAGCAGGCTCAAGAGCTGACGGCCGAACGGATCCGCGAGAAGGGTCGCCATGAAGCCATCTCAACACAGTACAGGATCAAGCCAAAAAGCGATCTCTGCTATATCGCTCCGTATAAACCGCTGATTGGCGACTCCATAGTGAGAATGCTAGACGAAGATTACTGACTTGCGTAACCCCCGCGCCGGTCAGTACCGGCGAGGCGGGAGGGGGAGCTTTGCTCGCCCGCCTCGCCGGTGCCCCCGGCCCGACCGATCCGGTTCGGGCGACGGACACGAACAGGGCCGCCCCTATCGGCGAGACCCGAGGTCTCGGGCGACATGGGCTGAGCGGGCAGGGCACGCACAGAACCGGCCGTCGGCGCGCCATCGTCCCACGCCGTCACCGCGGTGGGGTGGCGGAGCGATCCCGGGACCTGCACCGTTCGGAGGTAATGCGCGAAATCGCTTTGCGCCACGCACAAAGACACGGCACGCCGCCAAACCGACCGATCATCTTAAGGTCAAAACAACACTTCCTGGCGATGATTGCTGCATTCGGACAATTCGAAGCTGTCCAGCGAGCAGGCCGCCGTGACCCTCAGCCTCGTTCTCAGTATCACCGCCCCGCTGCTCACCGGCGTCGGAGCCCTGCTCTGGGCCGGGTTCGTGGCCCCCGGCCTCGACGAGGTGCCAGACACGCCGTCGCGCCGCGATCTGCGCACCTGGTGAGCGCCGCCCCCCTCAGGGCATGCGGCGGATCCCAGTGATGTTCTCCGGCGAGAGATCCGCCGCGAGGCTCCGGTGCGGAGCGCTCTCGGCGGCTCGCACCGGGGTCGGCGGCGGCCTGCGGTCGCCCGCGCCCGGGGTCGCCGCAGCCTCCCGGTTCGGCCAATCCTCGAGCTTCAGCGCCCGGGCCGGCTTCTGATCGCCGCAGCCGGCGCAGACCGAGACGAGCCACGATTGCCAGAGGCCGTCGGTCCTCTCCTGGGCCGAACTCGCCTGCTCGCGATGCGCCGAGGCCAGGGGGAGCGTGTCGAGGTCGGATTGCTGCTTGGGTTCGGCCAGGGTCCGAAGCTCGTCGAGCTTCACGTCGCCTTTGCCCGCGGCCGGAGCGATCGGGGCAACCGAGGCGGTGGCACCCGGCAGGGAGCCGGTGGTGCCGGGATCCGGGCGGCAGCCGATGCAGATCCGGGTGCTGATCGCGTCGTCCGCGGCTTGGCGCGGCGTCCGGCGCTCGATCGGCTTGGTCGCGACCGGGCTGGCGGCCCGGCTCGGCGGCTTGGTCTGCCCGAGCGCCGTGGTGTTCGGCGCCTTCTCGGTGGTGAGCGGATCGCCGCCGGTTCCGGTGACGGCCGGCTGCGCCGCCGCCAGTCCGGCCGACAGGATATAGAGCACGAATCCGACAACCGGAGTACGCAGTGTCGTCATGGTCACCTCCATGACTGGTCAATCGCGTATATCGCATCGGGTTCAGTAATACTTCCGGATGAACCCGGCAGATGATCATCCCATGCCCGCGGATCTCCCAACCCGAGCCCGGGTGACGCCTGCGAATTCGGCGCGGTATCACGCTCGCGGAAGCCCTCCCTGGGAGGGCCGGTTCTCGGAGGCATCGATGGATCTGGGTTTGAGCGGGCGCCGGGCCCTCGTATGCGCGGCTAGCAAGGGGCTCGGCCGGGGCTGCGCCCTAGCGCTCGCCCGCGAGGGCGTCGCGGTGACGATCACGGCCCGCACCCGGGAGACCCTGGAGGCGACCGCCGACGCCATCCGCCGGGAGACCGGCGCGGCGGTGACCGTGGTGGCCGGCGACATCGCCACCGAGGCCGGCCGGGCCGCCGCGCTCGCCGCCTGTCCGGAGCCCGACATCCTGGTCACCAATGCCGGCGGCCCGCCCCCGGGGGATTTTCGCGAGTGGGACCGCGACGCCTGGATCCGGGCGCTCGACGCCAACATGCTGGCACCGATCGCGCTCATCAAGGCCACGGTCGACGGCATGATCGGGCGGAAGTTCGGCCGGATCGTCAACATCACCTCCGGGGCCGTGAAGGCGCCGATCGCGCATCTCGGCCTGTCGAACGGCGCCCGCTCGGGGCTTACGGGCTTCGTGGCCGGCCTCGCCCGCCAGACGGTGCGGCACAACGTGACGCTCAACAACCTCCTGCCCGGCCCGTTCGACACCGACCGGATCCGCAGCAACGCCGCCGCCGGCGCCGCCAAGGCCGGCACCAGCGTGGAGGCATTCCTCGAAGCCCGGGCTCGCGACAACCCCGCGGGGCGCTTCGGCCGTCCGGACGAGTTCGGCGCCGCCTGCGCGTTCCTGTGCAGCCAGCAGGCCGGGTTCATCACCGGCCAGAACCTACTGATGGATGGCGGGGCCTATCCTGGGACGTTCTGAGCAGGGGCTGGCGAACAGGCGCCGATCGCCCGCGCGGCCGGTCGTGGTCCGCTTGCCTTCGGCTACGCGGTTGCGCAGTATCACAAGACGGCACGGCCCATGCCGCCCCCCTCCGAATCGGGGAAGCATCTCCCATGCAGGGCCTTCCACGCATTGCGCCGACTCCGTTCGAGCACGCATCAGGAGGGATTGCGGATATCGCTCGGACGAGGAGGTCCTTGCATGACTCTGTCCGCTCCCATTTTCCGGCTCAGGCGCCAAGCCAAGCTGCTTGCGCGCGGGTCGAACGCGCCGCTCCACCACGCCCTCGACCGGATCGCCCAACGGGAGGGCTACCGGAGCTGGAGCTATCTGTCCGGGTCGCACCCCGCATCGCGCCCGACGCAGCGGATCTTTGCGGCTCTCAGTCCCGGCGACTTGGTTCTGCTCGGTGCACGCCCCGGGCATGGCAAGACGCTTCTGGGTCTGGGCCTCGCCCTTGGAGCGGCGCAGGCTGAGTGCCGCAGCTTCTTCTTCAGCCTCGAATCGAGCAAGGCCGCCGTACAGGCCCGGATCCGCTCCCTGCGCGGGGAGGGCGCGCCGATCCCGCTGATTGTCGATACCTCGGACCGGATCTGCGCGCGCTACATCGCGGACCGGGTTCAGGACGGTCGCGGCGGCAGCTTCGTGGTGATCGACTATCTCCAGATCCTGGACCAGAAGCGCAGCAATCCCGAACTCGACGTTCAAGTGCGGGACCTCAAGACCCTGGCGCGCGACACATCGGCGATCGTAGTGGCGCTCTCCCAGATCGACCGCGCCTTCGACCCCGCGAACCGGCCCCTGCCGCAGCTCTCCGATATCCGTCTGCCGAACCCGGTGGATCTGAGCCTCTTCACCAAGGCGTGCTTCCTGCACGCGGGCACGGTGCGTCTCGACGCCGTGGCCTGATCGCGGAGCGTCCCGGCACGGTGTCCCGTTCCTTGCGCGCTGCCGCATCCGGACACGCGTCATCGACCCCACGCGGCAACCCGCCGGGAGCATGGCCCAAACACCCAGTCGCAACCGGGGTGACGCGGGACGCCGCGAAGCCCGAACGCAACGTTGCACAAAGAGCCGGCTTCCCGGCGTCCCGCGGATCGAAGGCGCTGCCGCCAACCGGCCGGCCGCGCATTCAGATCCGTTTTTTCGTCCGATGTCCGTCACGCGGGAACCCGCCTGCGCTAAGTTCCAGTCCCGAGGTGCTCATCGCCCCTCAGCGCTTCCGAGCGAGCCTTCGTCGCACGCCCCCTCGTAGTAGAGGGCGCCGCAGAACCGCCGCACCGCCCAGGACAGGGTCGCCCTCAGGCCTCTGAACGGCCATTGGCATTTCCTCCGCCGGCCGCCGCCCAGCCCGAGCCGGGGGGTGTCGCGTTCCCGCGCCCGGGCCTGCCGCAGCCGACGGCAGACGCAGGCACCGGCCCACCGCCGCCGACCCGGCGGCTGACCGGATCGGCGCCCCGAGACGTCTCACGACGCGTCGCGGCGGGCGAGAGACCATGAGCACAAAATAGGAACATTGTCAAGGGACAGACCGGGGAAGGGGTTCCCAAACGGCGAGCCCTTTGGCGGGGTTCGGGGCGGAGCCCCGATGAACCAGGGCTCCGCCCTGGACCCGCGCAAGGTCCAGGACCTTGTGAATCCCGGATTCCCTCGATCGGCGCCGACGCATTGCCGGCCAGCGGCCCCTGGTGCACCCTGTCGGCGATCTCGCTCACCAAGCCAGGAGCCGTCGCATGATCGCAGCCGCCCATTCCAGCGCCCCGGACCAAGAGGCCAACCCCGCCGCGATCCAGGCGATGCGGTTCGACCTAGCGGCGGCCTACCGGCTGATCCACCGGCTCGGCCTCGACGACAGCATCTACACCCACATCTCGGCGCGGCTGCCGGGGGAGGGCCATCGGTTCCTGATCAATCCCTACGGGCTGCGCTTCGAGGAGGTGACGCCCCAGAATCTCGTCACCGTCGATATCGACGGGCGCGTGCTCGAGGATCCGATGGGGCTCGGCATCAACCCGGCCGGCTTCACGATCCACAGCGCCATCCACGCCGCGCGCCACGACGCGATCTGCGTGCTGCACACCCACACGGTCGCGGGGGTCGCGGTCTCGTGCCAGGAGGAGGGGCTGCTCGCCCTGAACCAATGGTCGATGCAGTTCGCCGGCCGGCTCGCTTATCACGCCTATGAGGGGATCGCCCTCGACCTCGACGAGCGGGCGCGGCTGGTGGCGGATCTCGGCGACAAGCCGGTCATGGTCCTACGCAACCACGGGCTGCTGACCTGCGGCCGGTCGGTCGGCGAGGCGTTCAAGCTGATGCACAACCTAGAGCGCTCATGCCGGGCGCAGCTGGCGATCCAGGCCGCCGGCGCACCGATCACCCGCCCCTCCGCCGCCATCGCAAGCAAGACCGCGGGGCAATACGCAGCCGGCTACGATCGCATCGCGGTCCAGGGCGCCCCCGACAACGAATGGGCGGCGTTCAAGCGGATGCTGGCCCGCACGGATCCCGACTTCGCGCAGTGAGCCGGCTACGGATGGCGGGGTGAGAGCAGGGGATGTCGTCAACCGGGCTGGGTGGAACGTGCTCATCTCCCCCTTGTGGAAGGAAAAGCACGGTCCGGACGGTTCTCGACTGTAAAAGAGTCTCTTCGAGACCAACACACGCCCTCCCTCCCCCCTCTGCGGGGGAGGGAGGGCGCTTGGGGTTAACCTTGGCCCACATTCGGCAGCGATATGTGAACATCTTAGCCCGCACTGGAGAGGGGACCCGCGTCACATCCGGCGTCGCACGAATTCGGTCCCCCGCCGCTGAGCCGGGCAGGGCGCCTCACGGCTCCGGCCAGGCGGCGCTCGACCGGTAGGAGCGCTTCAGGAATTCGATGAAGGCCCGGGTCTTGGCCGGGACGAAGGCCCGGCTCGGATAGACCGCATAGATGCCCGCCTGGGAAGCGGCCGTGTAGGCGGGCAGCACCACTTCCAGCAGGCCGCTGCGCAGTTCCGCGTGCACGTCCCAGGTGGAGCGGAGCGCGATGCCGAGGCCACCGATCACCGCCTCGCGCACCACCTCGTTGGAATGGGTCCGCAGGGGCCCGGCGGCGCTCACCGTGCAGGGCCCGTCCGGCCCGACCAGGCGCCACGGGTTCTGGTTCTCGGTGGCCAGGCAGACATGGCCGCGCAGATCGTCCGGGCCGGCGGGACGCCCAGCCGCGTCGAGATAGCTGGGCCGCGCGCAGAGGACCCGCCGCACCGGGGCGAGGCGCACGGCGGTGAGCCCGGAACTCTCCAGGGTGCCGACCCGGATCGCGAGATCGTAGCCGCGCTCGACGATCGGCTCGAAATCGTCGCTGAGCTCCAGGTTCAGGACGAGGTCGGGATGGAGCGCGAAGAAGGCCCGCAGGTGCGGGACGATGTGCAGCCGCCCGAACGAGCTCGGCGCCGTCACCCGCAGCGTCCCCCGCGCCCGGGAGGCCCGCTGCGACACCAGGGTCTCGGCCTCCGCGATGGCGTCGACGATCGGGGCGATCCGCTGAAAGAATTCCTGGCCCACATCGGTGGGCGCCACCCGCCGCGTGGTCCGGTGGAGCAGCCGCACGGAAAGGCGCTCCTCCAGCCGCTTCAGCCGCTTCGAGACCACCGCCACCGACAGGCCGAGCTCGGACCCGGCCTGGGTCAGGCTGCCGGCCCGGACCACCCGGGCGAAAATCTCCAGATCGCTGTGATCTTGCATGGCGGTGGGGCCGACATTCTCAACGCCGCGGAAAGAATCAAATCCCTTTTGGCGCCTTTTTCGCGGGAGCCAAGGGCTCTATCGCTGGGCCATCAAAGAATCTTCACGCGCCGCTCAAGTTTTTCTCAACAGCGCGCGCCAGCCCAGGGGATCGCCATGTCGGGCCTCGTCGTTGCCGAAGACCTCCGCCGCTTCCTGTCCGAGGAGGCTTTGCCCGGGACGGGCTTGAGCGCGGACGCGTTCTGGTCGGGCTTCGCCGCGATCCTCCGGGATCTCGCGCCGCGCAACCGGGCCCTGCTCGACCGGCGCGACGGGCTCCAGGCCGATATCGATTCCTGGCATCGCGACCGCCGGGGCGTGCCGCACGATCCGGCCGCCTACGCGGCGTTCCTGGCGGAGATCGGCTATCTGCAGCCGGAGCCGGAGGCGGTGCGGGTCACCACCACGGATGTGGACGCCGAGATCGCCGAGATCGCCGGCCCGCAGCTCGTGGTGCCGATCTCCAACGCGCGCTACGCGCTCAACGCCGCCAACGCCCGCTGGGGCAGCCTCTACGACGCGCTCTACGGCACCGACGCGATCCCGCAGGACGGCGAACTGGCCCCGGGGCAGGCCTTCAACCCGGCCCGCGCCGCCGCGGTGGTCGCCCGGACCAAGGCGTTCCTGGATACGGCCGTGCCCCTGGCCGGGAGTACGTGGGCCGAGGCCACGGGTTTTGCCGTGACCGCGGGCGCGCTCGCCGTCGATCTCGGCGGCGGCCGCAGCGCCGCCCTGCAGGACGGCGCCGCGCTGGCAGGCTTCACCGGCGCCGCGCAGGCGCCGGAGATCCTCCTGCTGCGCCACCACGGCCTGCATATCGAGATCCGGATCGACCGGACCAGCCCGATCGGCCGCACCGACCCGGCCGGCATCGCCGACGTGGTGCTGGAATCCGCCCTCTCGACCATCATGGACATGGAGGATTCCGTCGCCGCCGTGGACACCGCCGACAAGGTCGCGGTGTACCGGAGCTGGCTCGGGCTGATGCGCGGCGACCTCGTCGCCCGCCTGCCCAAGGGCGGCCGCACCATCGAGCGCCGGCTCGCCGAGGACCGGACCTACACGGCCCCCGATGGCGGCAGCCTGACCCTGCCGGGCCGGTCGCTGATGCTGGTGCGCCATGTCGGGCACCATATGGTCACGGACGCCGTGACCCTCGACGGGGAAGAAATCCCCGAGACGATGCTCGACGCGGCGGTCACCGCGCTGATCGCCCTGCACGACCTCAAGGGGACGGGCGCCATCCGCAACAGCCGGGCCGGCTCGGTCTACATGGTCAAGCCGAAGCTGCACGGGCCCGACGAGGTGGCGTTCGCGGTGGAGCTGTTCGTCCGGGTCGAGGCGCTGCTCGGGCTGGCACCGCGGACCCTGAAGATCGGTGTGATGGACGAGGAGCGACGCACCAGCGCGAACCTCAGGGCCGCGATCGCGGCGGCTGCCGACCGCCTATTCTTCATCAACACCGGCTTCCTCGACCGGACCGGCGACGAGATCCACTCCGCGATGGAGGCCGGCCCGGTGGTCCGCAAGGAGGCCATGAAGGCCACCGCCTGGATCCGGGCCTACGAGGACGGCAACGTCGATGCCGGGCTCGCCTGCGGGCTGCCGGGCCACGCGCAGATCGGCAAGGGCATGTGGGCCGCCCCCGACCGGATGGCGGCGATGCTCGCCGCCAAGGGCGACCATCCGGCGGCCGGCGCCAACACCGCCTGGGTCCCGTCCCCGACCGCGGCGACGCTCCACGCGCTCCACTATCACGGGACCGACGTGCGTGCCCGCCAGGCCGAGCTCCGCGACCGGGCGCCCGCGACCCGGGCCGCCATGCTGACGCTGCCGCTCGCCACGGAGGCGTTCGCGCCGGAGGCCGTCCGCGAGGAACTCGACAACAACTGCCAGGGCATCCTCGGCTACGTGGTGCGCTGGATCGACCAGGGCGTCGGCTGCTCGAAGGTGCCCGACATCCACGATGTCGGGCTGATGGAGGACCGCGCCACCCTGCGCATCTCCAGCCAGCACATCGCCAACTGGCTCCGCCACGGGATCGTCGACCGCGCCCAGGTCGCCGAGGCCCTGCGCCGGATGGCCGGCATCGTCGATCGCCAGAACGCGGCCGATCCGGCATACCGCCCGATGGGCCCGGATATCGACGGGCCGGCCTTCCGGGCCGCGGAGGCGCTGGTCTTCGAGGGCGCGGCCCAGCCGAACGGCTACACCGAGTTCGTCCTGCACCGCTTCCGTCGCGAGGCGAAGCGCGGCCAGGCCTGACGCCTCGGCTTCCGACGGGGCACGCCGGAACCTCTCGCGATCGCGCTGCGATTGGGAGAGGCTATCCGCGTTTGATCGGACGCGCGCTCGTCGCCGAACCGGTCTCCCTTCGGGCAGCGCGCTCAGCGCTTCTTGCGCGTCATCACGTAGACGAGGAGGTTGGCGACCGCGCGGTAGAACTCCGCCGGGATCGCCTGGTTGATCTCGACATTGTCGTACATCGCCCGAGCCAGGGTCTTGTCGACCACGATCTCGATCCGGTGCTGCTCGGCGATCTCGCGGATGCGCAGGGCGAGCAGATCCTTGCCCTTGGCCAGCACCATCGGGGCATCGTTCTAGGCCTGATCGTAGCGCAGCGCGATGGCGTAATGCGTCGGGTTGGCCAGGATCATCGTGGCCCGGGGCACGGACGCCATCATCTGCTTGCGCACGCGATCCAGCGCGATCGAGCGCAGCTTGGCCTTCACCGCCGGATTGCCCTCGGTCTGCTTGTACTCGTCCTTCAGATCCTGCTTCGACATCCGCAAGTCGCGCTGCCACTTCACGCGCGTCCAGACGAGATCACCGGCCACCAAAGCAATCGTCGCCACGCTGACCGCCGAAACCAGCCGGACCGACAAGCTCAAGAGCAATTCGGGAAGGCCGATCGGATCCTCGAACATGATATTCACGATCTCGTGTCGGTCGGCGCGCAGAATCATAGAGACGACGCCGCCGATAGCCAGGAATTTGAGGATACTTTTCCCAAATTCGTTATATCCCTGAAGACCGAAGATGCGGCTCCACCCGCTGACGGGCGAGATGCGAGACCATTGCGGCCTGATGCGCTCGCCCGCGATGCGCGGCACATTCTGGAATATCGAGGCGGCGAGACCCGCCGCCATCAGGATCACCAACATGGGCAGCAGAAGCTGCCACATCGCAAGGGCCAGTGCCACGACGAGCTGCTCGGCGTCCTGACTGGTGGCCAGCGCGAAGTTCCGCGGCTGCTCAATGAGCAGGGCGAGTTGCTGGACGAACAGGGCGCCGCGATCCCGGACCACGAAGACGAGGATGATGAGGATCGCCCCGATCGAGGCGAAGATCGTCGCTTCCCGTGAGAACGGGACGTTTCCCTTCTCCAGCGCCTCGCTGATCTTCTTCTCGCTCGCAGCCTCGGTCTTGCTCTCCTTGTCCTCGTCCGACATCGCACCCCATCCGTTCAGCTGAAGAAGGTGTCTTCCGTCTCAGCTTGATTGAGTTCGATCTCGCCGCGGGAGGCCATCTCCAGGGCCTGGTCGGTGATCGCGCGGCGCGCTTCGAGCACATCGCGCTGGGCGGCCGGCTCGCCGCCTTCGAGTTCGTGCTCCACGAGGCGTCGCGTGCGGGCCGTGATGGCGCCCAGCACGACGTTGCGGAGGGTGCCGCTGGTGCCCTTCAGCGCCAGGATGATTCGGTCGGGCGGGATCTGATCGAACAGGGCCGTGCGCGCCCGGGGCGTCATGTTGATGATGTCGTCGAAGGTGAACAGCAGGCTCTTCAGGATCTCCGCCGACTTGGGACGCGATTGCGCGAGGCTGTCCAGGACCTCTTCCATGCCCTGGCGCTCCATCTTGTTGATGATGTCGGCCATGCGCGCATGGGTGTCGGCACCGGAATTGCGGGCCTGGTTGATCATGAAGTCTTCGTGCATCGACTGCTCGATCATCTTCATCGTGCCATCGACGATGGGCTTGAACGTCAGCATCCGGCGCATGACCCCGTTCCGCAGGGGCGCCGGCAGCTGGGCCATGACCTTGGCGGCGCAGCCCGGCTTGACCTTCGACAGGATCAGGGCCGCGGTCTGCGGATGCTCCAGTCCCAGATCCGCTCCGAGCCGGATCCGCGGCGCGCCATCGCCATGGCCGCCGCTGCGGAGGCCGCGTCCGCGACGCCGATGACGATCGCACCCGCGCAGGGCCGCGCCGTGTCGGGTGTCGAACGGGCCGTCCTTGCTGCTGTCGGCGAGCGTGCGGAGGAATCCGCAGCGTCGGCAGGACCGCATGATGGGACCGGGATCGCCACGAGCCTGCCCGGCGGATCCCTGCCGATGATCGCGACAGCGATCAAGGAGGAACTCGAACGCGCGAGCGCGGCGGCCACGCAGGGCCAGCTCCCCGCCGATCCGGGGGCCAACGCCGTCCCCGCGGGACCGCTGCGCATGCTCAAGATCCAGCTTCGGCCGGAGGATCTGGGTGTCGTCACCGTGGAGATGCGGCTCTCGAACGGCCAGCTCGAGACGCATCTGCGCGCCTCGCAGCCGGAGACCGCCGCGCTCCTGCACAAGGACACGGGGATCCTCACCGACCTCCTGAGCAACAGCGGCTATCGGGCCGAAGTCAGCGTCGCGCAGGCTCGGCCGGCCGATGCGGGCGGGTCGGGCGGCTCCCAGCAGCAGGCCTCACAGCAGAACGCCTCGTCGTTCGCCGATGGGGGCGCGCGACCGGGCAACGAGGGCGCCAGACAGCGGCAGGATGCGCAGCGTCAAGCCCTCCCACGACGCGAAGGAGAACGGACGGATGAAGCGGTACGTCCTCGTGACAGCGGCGTTTATCTCTAGCGCCGTCCCGGCGGCAGCGAATGTCTGTGAGGACGAGATGGGACGCGCCTCCGCCCGCTACGGCGTGCCGCTGGGCGTGCTCTACGCCGTTGGTCTGACGGAGACCGGCAAGCGCGGCTCGCTGCAGCCCTATGCCATGAACATCGCCGGGACAGCCTATTTCGGGACGGGACCGCGGGACGTGCTCGCCCGCTTCGCGGAGGCGCGCAGCAAGGGCGTGCGCCTGATCGATCTCGGCTGCATGCAGATCAACCACCATTACCACGGTGGCAAATTCAGCTCGGTCGAGGCCATGATCGACCCACACGCGAACGTCCAATACGCGACGCAATTCCTCCAGGAACTCAAGAAGCGGGAGGGCAGCTGGACCATGGCGGTGGCCCGCTCCCATGCCGGACCGAACAACAACGCGGCACAGAAGCAGTATATCTGCCGGGTCGTCGCCAACATGGTTGCGACGGGATTCGGACAATGGACTCCGGCCGCGACGCAGTTCTGCCGGTGATCTCCCGCCGTCGTGGAGAGACCTCGGCCACGCCGGACCATGTTGAGAGCGGCCAAGCCTCTGCCTGCACCGGCGGCGCGGCCCGAAGCACGGATCCGGGCAAGCAACGGATTCGTCGGCGCCAACAGCGCAGATTACTGAATACGCTGGGCAGACGCCGCTCATTGCCTGCTCATACGTTGAGCCGAATGGTAGACGCCACCATCCTTCCGGGGCTGGGGAGCATCATGAACGACGCGCCAGAGCCGCCGGACAACCCCTTCGCGAAGACGCTGCTGCTGTTCGCCGTCACCGTCGTCGTCATCGCCGTCTCGGCCTACATCCTCATCCGGATGGAGTGAGCTACAAAGTCCGGCAGCTGCCGTAGCTCATCTTGATCTCGCTGCGGTCTTCCGGATTGAGCTGTGCCTCGACGAAGTTCAGCTTGTTCAGATCGATCAGAAGAAAATACACGCCGTTCTGGCATTTGATCGC
Source organism: Methylobacterium sp. J-001 (assembly GCF_022829565.1). NCBI lineage: Bacteria > Pseudomonadati > Pseudomonadota > Alphaproteobacteria > Hyphomicrobiales > Methylobacteriaceae > Methylobacterium > Methylobacterium sp. J-001. The sequence continues at coordinate 30,782 of NZ_JAKSYN010000170.1, read as the reverse complement.
ATTCCGCGGCGTCCGTTCGTTCAAGCGCGGCGAGGCCACCTGGCATTCGTAATAGTCGGACCGGCCGGCAGAGATGACGGTCAGCAGGCCGCCGCTGGAGACCAGCGAGAAGGTCCGCGCCCGTTGTGGCTGCGGTTGCGGTTTCGCGCCTTCGGGGGCGGGGACCGGATCGAGCCTCACCGACACGTCCTCCGTACAGGTCATCGGGCGGCGCAACTGAGAGGCCGCCGGCACGATGCTCAGCATGAGAACCGCGCCGGCGAGCGCTACCCTGTGGGCGATCATCGGGAGGAATTCCGTGATTCGTGGGTAGTTTCGACCGACAAGCTAAGGCCTCGTCCGTCGATGTAAATGTCGCCCCCTCGGACGACGGAACCGATCAACAGTTTTGCCGCAGCTGGCGATGGCATTTCATCGGCCAGTACCGCTCAATCCGAAGCGTTCGACAACATCGGCGAGACCGCGACCGATGAATCGGCCGTGTTCGCCCTAACCCTGCGGATCGTCGGGGTTGTCGTTCGCGGCGGTCTCCAGATCGGATCGCAGGGCGATCTCGGCGCCGATCTCGATCAGCAGCAACCGCGACAGGAGTTGCATGGTCGGCGTGCCGTGCGCGAGCAGAAGCGCGTGCGTCGCGATGACCGCCTCCACCAGGCGGCTGAAACCGTCATCCTCTGACATCGCCGCGCAGGAGCCGAGCTGAATGCCAGCAGACAACTGTAGGATCCAGCTCAAGTTCGCTGCCGGCCGCGGAAACCGGGACCCGCTCGGCGTCGGACGCGCGATCCGAGGCCGGCTGACTTGCCCGGCTACCGGGTCGGACACTTCACGAGGTCGGGCAGGAGCTTGCCGGACCGCGACCGGATCAGGCAGAGCCTGCGGATCATGGGCCGTAAGCGGCCTATTGCGCCGCCGGCAGAGGCGGGACCGCCGCGTAGGTCGAGACCGTTGTGGGCAACGCGGGGGAGTCCGGCATTTCCTTCCTGGCCGCGCGGGAGTCGCGCTTCTCGTAGAAGGCATTGCCGCCGGCCACGGCGACGTAGTGCATGTTCTTGTAGGGGAAGTGGTGGCCCGCGGTGTGGAAATACATCGCCTTCCCGACCTTCGGGTGCCGCTCGCCCGCCAGCACCGCGTCGGCCGCGTCGGCGACCTTCTGAAGATCGCGCTCCTGCATCGGCTTGGTGAGCACGCCGGGGGCGAATTGGCCAGGCTGGCCGACCACCGCGCAGATGCCGCCCGGGAAGATCGCGGCTTCCATCCGGTTCATGACCACGGTCCCGACGGCCAGCAGGCCGCCCTCGTCGCTGCGGTTCGACTCGAAATACATGGCCCGGCCGAGACAGTCGCGCTCGGCATCGCTGACAACCATCGACGGCTTGCGATCGGGGATCGATCCCGTGGTCAGGGGTGAAGCGGTGTTGCACGCACCGAGACCGCTGGCGAGTGCCAGGACGACCAGCCCGGAAACGATCTGAATCCTCTCGCTACCCTGCATGCATCAGCGCTCCGTCCTCCTGCAGCCGCGTTTCGGTGCGAGACGCCCGCGCCATCGCGGCCTCGCCTCGCACCGTCGTTGTACGCACAAGCTTGAGTGCACGTTCGCGGCGAGGATGTGGCGAGCCGTCCTCCGTCCATCGGCGAGGGCGCCGGATCGCAGGCGCAGGCAGACGGCCCGACAGACCCGGCAGGCCCGGAGCGCGATCCCTTCGGCCGCGTGCAATGTCCGTCGCCAATCCGCCGGTCCGACCGTAAAAAAATCGTTTCCCGTCAGCATTTTAAAGACATTCCGGGACCCGCCCGGCATAGCATCCGGCGCGCATGTCCGAGAAATGACGCGGCGGGGAGGAGGCTCAGCCCAGGGCCCGGTGTCATCCGGGAGACACACCGGCCGCCAACCGGTGCCGGGGCGTTGACGCGGCCTGCACCTTGGTTCGATGGTGGTCGCGACGGTTCCCTTCGGGGATCAAAAGGGAACGCGGTGAGGGATATTGACCCGAAGCCGCGGCTGCCCCCGCAACTGTAAGCGGCGAGCCTTCTCGTCACCACGTCACTGGGTCACCTCGCCCGGGAAGACGACGGGAGGGCGGCGACCCGTGAGCCAGGAGACCTGCCGTCAGTCGTGGTCACACGCGAAACGCGCCGGGCGGGGTGTCCTGGCGGGTGTCGGGACGCCCGTGCGCAAGCGCGGTCGGCACGGCCTCGTTCGCGGTGACGTGCCACTGCCGTCGCCCGAGGTCCCGTGTCCCGTCCTGTCCCCCGCCCCGCGCTCTTCAAACTGTCCGCGCTGACGGCCCTCTGCCTCGCAATCCTCCCCCCGCCGGCATCCGCCCAGGACCGATCGAAGCCGGGTCCGGCTGCCGAGGCGACACTGGATGAGATCTCCGTCACCGCCGACCCTGCCGCGCCCCCACGGGGCGGTGCCGTAGCCAGTGCGGGCTATGTCGGCGGCGTGACCGGCATCGGCGGCCCGCTCCTGACCGTGGATTCCGCCAGCGCGGGGGTGATCACGGGCGCCCAGCTCAACAGCCGGCCGGTGACGCGTCCCGGCGAGGTGCTGGAGGCGGTGCCGGGCCTGATCGTCACGCAGCATAGCGGGGAGGGGAAAGCCAATCAGTTCTTCCTGCGCGGCTTCAACCTCGACCACGGCACCGACATCGCCCTGTTCCTGGACGGCATGCCGCTCAACATGCGCACCCATGCCCACGGCCAGGGCTATGCCGACATCAACTTCCTGATCCCGGAACTCGTCGGCGCGGTGGAGTTCCATAAAGGACCGTATTTCGTGCGCGACGGGGATTTCGCCTCGGCCGGCTCGGTCCGGATCGACTACCTCGACACCGTCGCCAAGAACCTCGCGCTCACCTCCATCGGCAGCTTCGGCTACAAGCGGGCCCTGAGCATCGCCTCGACCCCGCTCGGGGACGGCAATCTTTTGGTTGCCGCTGACGCGCAGGTCTATGACGGGCCCTGGGTGGTCCCCGACGCCCTGCGCAAGATCAGCACCGTCGCCCGTTACAGCCAGGGCACGGCGCTCGACGGATTCTCGGTCACCGGCATGGCCTATGCCAGCCGCTGGACCGCCACGAATCAGATCCCCGAGCGGGCGGTCACACAAGGGTTGATCGGCCGCTACGGCACCATCAACCCCACGGATGGCGGCGACACGAGCCGCCTCTCATTGTCGGGCCGCTTCAGCAGCACCGACGACACCGGCGTGACCCGGGCCTCAGCCTACGTGATCCGCTCGCAGCTCAACCTGTTCAACGACTTCACCTATTTCCTGAACGACCCGGTCAACGGGGACCAGTTCCACCAGCTCGACCAGCGCATCCTCGGCGGCGGCGAGGCCCTGCATATCTTTCAGGGCGATCTGTTTGGCATGCCGATGGAGAACGAGATCGGCGTACAGACCCGAACCGACAGCATCCGGGTCGGCCTGTTCAATACGACGCGCCGGCAATACCGCTCGGGCGTGCTCGACGACCGGGTGCTGGAGACCAGTGGAGCCTTCTATTTCGACAACCGGGTGCGCTGGACCGACTGGCTGCGCACCAGCCTCGGCTTCCGCGCCGATGGCTACGCCGCCCGCGTCGCCTCGGACACGCCGGCCAATTCGGGGCGCGCCCGCGACGGTATCGTCAATCCGAAGCTCGGCTTGACCCTTGGGCCGTGGTTCGACACCGAACTCTACGTGAATTACGGCGGCGGCTATCACTCGAACGACGTGCGCGGCGTGACCGCCACCGTCGATCCGGCGAGCCCCCTGTTCAACATCGCCCGCGCGCCGTTCCTGGTGCCCTCGACCGGCTACGAGGTCGGGCTGCGCAACCACTCGATCGCCGGTCTGGAGACCAGCCTAGCGCTGTTCCGGCTCGATTTCGCCTCGGAGAACCTGTTCCAGGGCGATACCGGCACCACCGAGCCGAGCCGCCCGACCCGACGCTTCGGCGTCGAGTGGACCAACCGCTACGCGGTGACCCCGTGGCTCTCGCTGGAAGGCGACCTGACGATCACCAATGCCCGGTTCTCCGACTTCGATCCGGTGGGCAACCGGGTGCCGGAAGCCCCCACCACCATCGCGTCGGCGGGAATCACCTTCGGCGAGCCGCTCGGCTGGTTCGGCTCCCTGCGGTTCCGGTATTTCGGGCCGCGCCCCCTGATCGAGGACAACTCGATCCGCTCGCGCCCGACCGCCCTGTTCAACGGCCGGGTCGGCTACGCCTTCGAGAACGGGGTCAGCGTCTCCCTGGACGTGCTCAACCTGACCAACAGCCGGTCCGACCAGATCACCTACGCCTACGTCTCGCGCCTGCCCGGAGAGCCGGCCGAGGGCCTGATCGACCGCGTGTTCCACCCGGTCGAGCCCACGGCCGTGCGCCTCACCATCGCGGGCCGCTTCTGAGCGCAGCCCAGGCGGCCCCGGGAAGCCGGCTCAATGCTGGCCCTGGCCAGACGCCAGGACGGCCACGCCAACCGCGATGATCGCGATCCCCACCAGCATGGTCGGGCTGATCGGCTCGCCGTACAGCCACGCGCCGCCGAGTGCTGCGCCGATCATGCCGACCCCGGACCAGATCGCGTACACCACGCCGATCGGCAGCATGTTCATGCTGCTCGACATCAGCCACAGGGCGGTGCCGTAGCCGACGGCCACGATCAGGGTCGGCCCCGGCTTGGTCAGGCCGTCGGCGGCCTTCAGCGCCAGGGTGGCGGTGACCTCCGCGCCGATCGCGAGCCCGAGGATCAGGAAAGGGTTCATCGCGCGGAAGACCTTTTGTGCAGGAACGGAGCCAGCTTCAAATGAAAGCCAGTTCTTCGGGTGAGCATAGACGGTCAGTCAAGGATGGCGGGCTGCCGTTTGTGCAGGACGGCCTCCTCCCATAGGATGCCGCCAGACTTCGAGAGCCCTTTTCCGTCGAAGCGATGAAGATTTTCGAATCCCCCGCGCCGAGCTCACGCGGTCGAGCCCTGAATTCATCGTCCGATCGGGTTGGCCCTTCGTTAACGCCTCCTCATCATGGTCGCCGCGCGCGCCGGACCCCGGTCGACGGCGCGATGACCGTGACGATCCAGAGCGATACCGATCCATCATGACCTCGTCGTCCGCGATCCCGGAGCCTTCGGCCGGCCCCCGCCCGGGGCGTCGGCGGGGCACGCGCTGGGGCGTGATCGCGGCGGCCAGCGGCATCGTTGCGGCGGGCTGCGCCTGGACCGCCACGGCGCTGATCAACGTCCCCAATCCGGTCACCCTGGCGGCCCTGGCGGTCATCGAGCCCTCCGCGATCGGACCGTGGTTCCCGAGCCGGGTGGTGCAGGCGCCCGAGCACGCCCGCGACCTGGCGTTCCGCCCGAGCCCGATCTTGGAGCGTGTCCCCTGGAAGGGAAAGTCGGTCCCGCTCGCGACGATGCTGGCGCAGACGCACGCCAACGCCTTCCTGGTGGTGCAGGACGGGGTCCTGATCCACGAATGGCAGCGCCCCGGGACCGGCCCGGCGACGCTGTTCCCCTCCTGGTCGGTGGCGAAGTCGATCGTGTCGCTGCTGGTCGGCGCCGCGGTGGCGAACGGCAAGCTCGCTGAGACCGACCGGGTCTCCGCCCTGCTGCCCGAACTGCGCCACGCCGCGGTGTTCAGCCAGATCACCGTGCGCGACCTGCTCGACATGACGAGCGGAATCGCCGTGCCGGAGAATTACGACCCTCAGCATCCGCTCACCGGCACCGCCGGGATGTACCTAACGCGCGACATCACCGCCTTCGTGCGCGACAACGCCCATCTGGCGTTCAAGCCCGGCAGCCAGGGCCGCTACCGCAGCATCGACACAGAGCTGCTCGGCCTGATCCTGGCGCGGGTCGAGGGCAAGCCGCTGGCGGACCTGCTCTCGGAGCGAATCTGGAAGCCGATGGGCGCCCAGGCGGACGCGACCTGGAACCTCGACCGGGCCGGCGGCATCGAGAAGGCGTTCTGCTGCATCAACGCCACGCCCCGCGACTTCGCCCGCCTCGGTCTGCTGGTGGCCGACCAGGGCCGCGCCGGGCAGAACCGCATCATCCCGGCCCGCTGGATCGACCGGATCGAGACGCCGGCCCGCAGGGCGGTCGATGGCTGGCAGTATTCGGCCCAGTGGTGGCACGCCCCCGGGGGCGACGACAGCGACATCTCGGCGATCGGCGTCTACGGCCAGTATGTCTACGTGAACCGTGAGACCGGCACCGTGATCGTGAAGCTCAGCGACCACGGCGCCGAGCAGGACGAAGTCGACACCCTGTCGGTGATGCAGGCCATCGCCGGCGACCTCGCCGCCCGCCGCACGGCCCGCTGACCCGGGCGCGGCGCCCGTCGGCGGCCCTTAGCGGATTCACACATCATTCCGGCGGCAAGCGTTTGAAGCACCGCGCATTTCCCCTCCCCCTTGCGGGGAGGGGTCAGGGGTGGTGCAGGATCGAACGTTAAGGGTGCCTTCTGAGCCACCCCCACCTCCAACTCCTCCCCGCAAGGGGGAGGAGAGAGCGCCGCGCCGTTCGCGGTGCGATGTGTGAACATCGTAGTCCGCACGGGAGAGGAGGCGCGTCGCAGCCTGCAACAACGCCTGCGCCTCGAACCCGTGTCGCCTGTGCGGGAGAGGGAGCAGGTCACGCTTCGCCGGAACCGCCCTGCGCGCACCGCAGGCGACGGCCGGCAGGGAGGCAGTTCAGGCCTCGGTCGGGCCCGCGCCCGAGGCGGGCCGGCGCCGGGCGAGCTGGTACAGCCGGGTCATCGACCCGACCCGCCCGTTGCGGATGAACCGCCGGCCGACGCTCGCCCAGGCGATGGTCGTCACCGGCGCGACCGGATCGACCAGGGCGCTGAGCGCCCGCGTGTAATCGAGCACCAAGCCAGGGGTCCAGGTCATGGACCGGGCGCCGTTGCGCAGCAGGGCTGCGGCCCAGAATTCCGGGCTCGTCAGCGCGTTGGCGAGGTTGCGCCAGGGATGCCCGTCGCGGCTGAACGCCCCCTCCACCGCCACGTCCAGGGCACGGGCGACCGTGGTCGAGCAGTTGCGGCTGATGAAGTTGTAGGTGGTGTCGCGGCGATAGGCCTCCCAGAACGCCCGCAGCCGGGCGCCGTCGACGCCGTTCAGCGTGACCGCCACGGTGGCCTCGCACCAATCCGCGACCTCCGCGCGATGGGACGGCAGGAACCGGCCGGGGACGTCGTTCTCGGGCCCGGCGCGCAGGCTCGACCGGAGATTGGCGGGGGAGCGATCGATCTCCACCGCGGGATAATGGCTGATGTAGAGCTCGCCCCCCTGTTCCAGGGCGGCATGGCCGGTGGAATAGCGCCCCGCCACGTCGACGGAGGCGACGTAGCGCCGGACCAGCCGCTGCGTGGCCGGCGTCGTGGCCTGCCCGGTCGGGGTCCAGACATAGACCGTCAGGCTGTCGGCGCCCGGGGCCGGCGCCCCCTCCGGCATCGGCTCCAACACCGTCCGCCGCGTGCGCAAGCCCGCCAGGGCCAGCCGGCCGCCGTTGATGATCAGGAACATCCCGATGCAGTAGCCCACGGTTCCGACATACCAGGTCGGCCAGGGCTGCAGGTGGAACACCCCGAAGGCGACGCCCAGCGCGCCGAGCGCCACCGAGGTCCGCCATTCGGGAAATTTCAGCAGGTAGGCGAGGACGATCCGGATCGCGCCGTCGACCAAAAAGGCGGTGCCGAACAGCATCGCCAGCAGGAAGAAGCTCGAAGCCGAGGCCATCATGATCAGGATGGCCGCCAGGGACAAGAACAGGCCCTTGAAGATCCGCAGCCGCCGGGCCGCCCCCGCGGCGATCAGGCCGGCGGCGAGCGAGCCGAGGCCGTCCAGGAGCAGGAGCAGGCCGAACCAGCGTTCCGGGATGTGGACCGCCCCCGCGAAGGCATCGATCATCACGGCCACTCCCAACAAGGCCAGGGCCACGCCGGCGGCCAGGATCAGAGTCGCATGGCGCCGGACCGCCTCGCCCCCGACCAGCACCTGCCAGAGCGGCGCCATCCGGGCGTTGCCCTCCCGGATCGGACGACGGGAATCGAGACCATCATGCCGCTGCGGCAGGGAGGAGAGATGGGACATGACCGGTCGTCTTCGGAAGCACAGTTGCGGCTCGTACCTTTCACGAGTCGCCTGAGGGCTCCGTTAATGGAATCGCCGCCGCTGCACCTGCCGGCCTGGTATCCACCAGGCATAGCGGACTTCGCCGAACCAGCCGATGGGAAAGAACCTTGGGAGCGGCACCGGTTTCACCCGAACCGGCCGCTGCCGCCCCGCCTACGACTCAGCGCAGCTCCGTCATCCCGCACGAGAACTGGCGGAATGTCCGAACCACCGCGGCCAAGACCCGGCAGCCTGCAAGAGATCTGGGCGAAGACGCCGTAGCGGTCGGTCTCGGACCCGGTCGAGCTTCCGGCAGAGAACCGGACCTTGATCCAGCCCGAACCGATCCGCATCGGCCTGCAGCGACCTCCGATACTGACGCTGAGGGCCGACGTCCGGTCGTTCGAGATGATACCCTCGGCGGAGGAGCCATCGCCCTTGGCTGGCTGCGGCAGCGTATTGCCGTCGTCCAGAGCCAGTGGCAGTCGATACCAACCACGACGACGACAGGCAGATCGGTGCCTTCCAGGCTCACCTCGAACCGACCGGACTGCGCCGACGAGGCGGATGCAGTCGAACGGTGTCGCGCTGCCGAGGGCGCCGTATCTGGCGAACAGCCTGCCGCAGATCCCCGATCACACGAGGGCAGGCACCGACCCCGATTCGACAGCCTGGCTATTGGCAGGTTTCTCCAAGCGTGGCTTTCCAAGTAAATCCACTCTTATCATCGATTTTAGATTCGATCTCATTGGCTATTAAGCCAGTAATCGGCCAAACTGCTCGGCAATATTTCCGATGACGATCCGATTTCGGACTATAGCGGGGTTGATACGGCCATAGGTACTGTCGATTTCGCCTCCCGGTTTCAATGCTTCGCAAGTCATGCGGACGTCCCGCGGCCAGCGAAGCACCCGGCGAGATGGTTATACGCCCATATCCCTGCCGTGGCCTTTGCCAATGAACCCTATTTGCCACGTATTGCTCTGCAAGCAACTTAGTGTTGCTATCGTGAAACAAAAAATGCTCAAAGACCATTCAAGTTAAAACCTAGACAAATTGCCCCAACTTCGTATTGTTAGTTGCCAATTTTGGCGGAGAATCAGCAGTCAGGCGCAAGTTCCCACGGAATGAGACGATGATTTTATCCATATCTTCGGATCCGAACTCTGATTGCCGCGACGAACTGAAGCGAGGGGAAAATGAACGCTATCGATATTCACGAAAAGCTTCAGGAACCGAATTACGACTTGATCAAATGCACAGCTTCACTAGTCGCTGCTTATGTATCGCGAAACGCTGTCGGTGTTGGTGAATTGCCGGTTCTGATCGACCAGGTTCACACGGCCATCTCGGTGCTTCAGGGGAATGCGGCCGGCTCGACCTCCGCCTGGACTGGCCCGACGGCCGCGCAGATCGAAGCCTCGATCGGCCAGGACGGCCTGATCAGCTTCATTGGTGGCCGGTCCTACAAGACGCTCAAGCGGCACCTGACCGCCCACGGCCTCACCCCCGAGCGCTACCGGACCAAGTTCGGCCTGCCCGCCGACTACCCGATGGTCGCCCCGAGCTACGCCGAGCGGCGCTCGCAGATCGCCAAGGCGATCCAGCTCGGCCACAAGGTCGGCTGACTGCGCGTGCGCGTCCCCACGTGGACCGGACCCCGGTTCTGGGCCGACCGGATCGACCACGAGGGACGCGCGCCCTGACGGCCCGGGGCGCAGTGGGGGGATCCGCTAAGCTCCCGGACGATCTTGGAGCACGCCGAAGTCGCGCTCCGCCTGCCGGCCACGACGTTTGTCATGGTCACCCGGACGACCCCCGCGATGGCATCGACGTCAAGGCGGCTCGAACGGGTTCCGTTCAGCTCTTGCCCACCGCCAGCGTTCCGTCGTCCATCGGGATGAACCGGATACCCGCCCGGCGCAGCGCCTCCACGGCTTGGAGCCGAGATCGGCTCCCGCGATGCTCGCGGTCCTCCTCGAGGCGCCGGACGGTGGAATGCGACACGCCGCTCGCCTGAGCCAGATCCATCATCGACCAGTCGAGCAGAGCCCGGGCGGCGCGCAGGTGATGGCCGGTCACGGCCTGGTCGAGGCCTTTGCTCAGAGCCGACGATATCGGTATGGGGCTTCGAGCCGGGCATTTCAGCCCGCAGCGTCCGAGATAGACGCCGTCCGGATCCAGGACCGGCACCGTGATGATCTTGAAATGCCAGAGCTCGCCGTTCGCCAGGCGCTCATGGGCCGTGCCCTGGAAGAAGAGCCGCCGCTCGATCTGTGTCAGGGCCGCATCCTGGAAGGCCGCCCGCTCCTCGGGAACGATCATCGCGTACGGGTCGAGGCAAATCTCTTCGTATGGCAGCCCGTGCACCTGCGCCATCTCGAACGGGAATTCGTGACGGAGATCGAGCCCGACCGAGAAGGCCACGATGTGCTCGGTGAGATACAGCGCGCCCCGCCGCCGCTCCACCTCCCGCATCCGTGACAGTTGCTCGCGGTCGGTGACATCGAGCGCCGTCCTGTTGACGGCGATGGGCCGGCCTTCCGCGGAGAAGCGCGCCTCCATCACCAGCGAAAGCACGCGCACCGTGCCGTTCGGGCGGATCACCCGGACGATCGTCTCATGCGGGATATGGCCCTGCCGGACTTCACCGGGCGCGGGCAGGCGGTGCCGATCTTCCGGATGGACCAAGCTCAGGAGCAAGTCGTAACTCGCCTTCGTGGCATTCGGCACCAGGCCGAGAAGGCGGAAGAACCCGGGCGACCAGATCTGCTCGCCACCGGCGAGCACCCAGCTCCAGGCGCCACTCAACCCCCGTCTCTCGGTGATCGTCAGAAATTCCCCGGAGGAAAAGGTCAGGGCGCTGAGGGCGGAATGAAACATCTCAGGTCATCTCAAATTTGTTCGCGCCCGCCGACATCAATCCGGGCTCCGCGCGGCCAGTGCCTGTCGCCCCGGGCTCCGAACTGAACCGAAAGCCTCGTCCGCGGCGCGTCCTGCCCGCGCGCGCAATCCGCGCGGCCCGGCTCGATCCGCTGCAGTCGCGATCGTCAGTTCTGTTCGGCGCAAGAATCGAACTCATTCCTTATATAAAATACGACATATCGGCGCTCCAGGCGCATCGGTCTGAAGATAATATACGTGTCGAACTGCTACTTCGCCCTGTTTTTCAGGCAGATCCGATACGCGCGTCGAACAACATTCATCAATATGTCTTAGTAATTATTTTTCATTTACGCTGTCCGCTCGCGAGAACGCGCCCAAATGCAAGCCGCATCACAGCATCGGCATAGAATAAATATATCGCACCGAATTGGGCACCTAAATAAAATATTCATTTTGGGAATATCACAGCTGTCCCGGCAAAGCATGAGGATCGCATCAGATTGGATCCAATATTTTGCGCAATATACTCGCTATCAACATCACAACATACCAGGAACAGCCAGCGGAATACGCCGTGCTTGTTCCTGGACACCTCCCAAAGCGGTACGGCCCGAAACGGACCCCGGACACAGACGGCGCCCCCGCTGAGCTCGGACCGGATGGCCGGGCGACCGCCCGGACATGACGCCGCGCGATTGACATATCGGGGCGAACGGGCCCCGTCCGTCGCGGGGCCGGTCGATGGCCCGCAGGGGGAGTAGCGGCATGAGAGTCGCCTGCGTCGGCGAGTGCATGGTCGAGCTGTCGGAGCGGCCGGACGGGAGCCTCGTCCGGGGCTTCGGCGGCGACACGCTCAACACCGCCCTCTACCTCGCCCGCCTCGGCGTGACGGTCGATTACGTGACCGCCCTCGGGGACGATCCCTGGAGCGATGCGATGGTGGAGGCCTGGGGCCGTGAGGGCATCGGCCTCGGCCGGATCCGTCGCCTGCCGGGCCGGATGCCGGGTCTTTACATCATCCGCACCGACGACGCGGGCGAGCGCAGCTTCCATTACTGGCGCGACAGCGCCGCCGCCCGGGACCTGTTCTCGGAGCCGGGCGCCCCGGAGACGCGCGCCGCCCTGGAGACCGACGACCTCGTCTACGTCTCCGGCATCAGCCTGTCCCTCTACGGCGAGACCGGGCGCGCGGCGCTCGCCGAGACCCTGGCGGCCCTGCGTGCCCGGGGCGGCCGGGTCGCGTTCGACACGAATTACCGCCCCCGCGGCTGGCCGGATCGCGAGGTGGCCCGCACCGCGTTCCGGGCGGCCCTGGCCCAGGCGGACCTGATCTTCGCCTCGCTGGAGGATCTGGACTGGCTCTACGGCGCGGCGGGCGAGGACGAGGTGCTGCGCCATCGCGGCCGCGCCGAGATCGTGCTCAAGACTTCGGATGGCCCGGTCCCAGTCGCGCGGGTGCTGCACGGGGCCGGCGACACGGCCGTTCCGGCCGGCCCGGTAGAGCGGGTGGTCGACACCACCGCCGCCGGCGACAGTTTTGCGGCGGGCTACATCGCGGCTCGCGTCGCCGGTCTGGCCCCGGAGGCCGCCGCCGCCGAGGCGCACCGCCTGGCAGGCGTCGTGATCGGGCATCGCGGCGCCGTGATCCCCCGGGAGGCGATGCCGGCCCTGGCGTTCTGAGTCCTGGGTTTCCAAAGGGCTCAGCCCTTTGGCGGGGTTCGGGGGCGGAGCCCTCGAGAACAGCAGGTCCCACCGATCGGCCCGCCGCCCTTGAGGCGGACAAGCGCAGCCGCTACCTGTGCCTGCGGGGGATTGATCGCCCTCAGGCAGGATCGCCGCGCATCGAGCGGCCGAGAGGGCACCCGTGGCGCCGAGTTCCCCGCCGATTCAGGCTCCCGAGCCCGACGCATCCGCGCCCGGCCCCGCCACCGCGAAGACGCGCGTCAGCGCCCGGGGGCGGCTGCGCACCTATTTCCTCACCGGCATCATCGTGGCCGGTCCGCTCGCGATCACCGCCTACATCACCTGGTGGTTCATCGCGCTGATCGATTCCTTCGTGAAGCCGCTGGTGCCGGCGAGCTATCTGCCGGACCATTACCTGCCGTTCTCGATTCCCGGCCTCGGCCTCGTCATCGCGTTCCTGGCGGTGACGTTGCTGGGCTTCCTCACGGCGAACCTGGTCGGCCGCTCGGTGATCGAGTTCGGCGAGGTGCTGCTGGCCCGCACCCCGGTGATCTCCGGCCTGTACAAGGGCCTGCGCCAGATCTTCGAGACCCTGTTCTCGGCCAACGGCACCTCGTTCCGCACGGTCGGCCTGGTCGAGTTCCCGGTGAAGGGCACGTGGTCGGTGGTGTTCCTGTCGGCGCCCGCATCCCCGGAGGTCGAGGGCGCGCTCCAGGCCCGGAACGCGGCCGGCGCGGACGAGATGGTCGGGGTGTTCCTACCCTGTGCGCCCAACCCGACCACGGGTTTCTTTTTCTACCTGCCGCGCTCCGCCGTGGTGGAACTGCACATCAGCGTCGACGATGCGGCCAAGCTCGTGATGTCGGCCGGCGTGATCCAGCCCGAGGACCCGCAGGGTCGGCTGCACGCCATGGCGGCGTCCTTGCGGGCCGCGCAGCAGGCAGGCGACCCAGCGGCCCGGCGGGAACCGCAGGACGCGTGAGGTTCAACGGAAAGGGCCGCCCCGCGCGAGCGGGACCGCCCTTTCCATCAGTCAATTTTAAAGGAAGCTCAGCGCTGCAGCGAGGCCGTCTGCGGCGCGATGGTCGGCGGGGTCGCCTGAGCCACCGTCACAGCGCTGCGGGACGGAGTTGGTGTCCAGCCGGTGGCGCACTGGAGCGTCAGCGCGAGGCCCAGCGCGATGCAGAGCCCGTTAGCGGCAAGCCAGAAGGGACGCGCGGCCTGCCGGACGGCGGCCTGCAACTCCTCAGACGTCTTCGACACCGCTGCGGCGGCCCGATCCGAGATCGGCATCAGCCAGGGCTCGGTCGGTAGGGCTTGCGTACCGGCCATCTCGTGGGAGCCCGGCAGGTTTTGGAACAGTCCGTGCGGCATGTCCGTCCTCCAGATTCGTCCGTGATGTCCCGGCTTACCGGGCCATTCGTTCATCTGCAGTTAAGGGACGATTGTGGCTGATGCAAGGTCACGGCCCATGCCTCAGCGCTTTCCCGCGGTCCTGAAGCCCGGCTCCGCGCAGGCATGCGCAAAGCCAACCCTTTGCCGCAATTGCACTTTATCCGTCTGGGTCGCTTGCCCGGCATCAGCCGCCCATTCCGTTCGGCATGTTCCCTAGCGCACATGGCCGAGCTGCGGCGTTCCTGAACAGAGGCCTTTCCTGAACGGCGCCGTTCAGGAAAGGCCTCTGTTCAGCCGGCCCCGATCAGCCGGATCGCGGCATCGCGCTCGAACAGGTAGAGCAGCACCCGCAGGGCCTGTCCGCGCGGGCTCTTGAGGCCGGGATCGCGCTCGACGATCATCCTGGCATCGTCCCGGGCAGCCTCCAGCAGGTCGCCGTCGCTCTCGATCCGGGCCAGCCGGAACGCGGCGAGGCCCGACTGGCGGGTCCCGAGCACCTCGCCCTCGCCGCGCAGCTTCAGGTCCGCCTCGGCGATACGGAAGCCGTCTTCGCTGTCGCGCATCATCTCGAGCCGCGCCCGCGCGACCTGCCCGAGCGGCCCCCGGTAGAGCAGCAAGCACGAGGACGCCTTGGAGCCGCGTCCGACCCGGCCGCGGAGCTGGTGCAGCTGCGCCAGCCCGAAGCGCTCGGCATGCTCGATCACCATGATGGTCGCCTCGGGCACGTCGACGCCGACCTCGACCACCGTGGTCGAGACCAGAACCTTGGTCTCCCCGGCGGCGAACCGGGCCATGGCAGCATCCTTCTCGGGGCCCGGCATCTTGCCGTGGATCAGCCCGACGGCGTCGCCGAAATGCTGCTTCAGGTCGTCGAAGCGCTCGGCCGCGGCTGCGAGGTCGATGAACTCGGATTCCTCCACCAGCGGGCAGATCCAGTAGACCCGCTCGCCGCCGGCGATCGCCCGGGCGAGACCGGCCACCACCTCGTCGATCCGCTCGGTCGGCAGGGTGAGGGTGCGGATCGGCTGGCGGCCGGCGGGCTTCTCGTCGAGGATCGAGACGTCCATGTCGCCGAAGAAGGTCAGCGCCAGGGTGCGCGGGATCGGCGTCGCGGTCATGACCAAGAAGTCCACGGCCTCGCCCTTGGCACCCAGCGCCAGGCGCTGGTGGACGCCGAACCGGTGCTGCTCGTCCACGACGGCGAGACCGAGGTCGCGAAACGTCACCGCCTCCTGGAACAGGGCATGGGTGCCAACCAGAATGTCGATCTCGCCTGCCGCGAGGGCAGCCAGCGTGCTCTTGCGCTCCGCGGCCCGGTCCCGGCCGGTCATTAGGCGCAAGCGCAGACCGCCGGCCAGGGGCTGCAGCCGCTCGAAATGCTGCCGCGCCAGGATCTCCGTTGGGGCCATCAGCGCGGCCTGCCGCCCGGCTTCGACGGCCGACGCCAGGGCGAGCAGGGCCACCGCGGTCTTGCCCGAGCCGACATCGCCCTGGAGCAGGCGCAGCATCCGGCGCGGGGCAGCGAGATCCGCGCGGATCTCCGCCACCGCACGGCCTTGCGCGCCGGTGAGCGCGAAGGGCAGGGCGGCCTGGATCCGGCCGCTCACGGCGCCGTCGCCGGCATTGACCCGGCCGGCCTTGCGCCGCTGGCGGGCGCGCATCAGGGCGAGCGCCAGCTGCGAGGCCAGCAGCTCGTCATAGGACAGGCGGCGCCGGGCCGGGGTGGCGGGCGGCGGCTGGAGCGGATCCTCGGATTTCGGGAGGGGCTCCTCGGGGCGGTGTTCGACCCGCAGGGCATCCGCGAAGGCGGGGAGGCGGTTCTTCTCCAGCCAGGCCGGGTCCTGCCATTCGGGCAGGGTCGGCAGCCGGTCGAGGGCCGCCACCGCCAGCTTGTTGATTGCCCGGGAGGTCAGCCCCTCGGTGGCGCCGTAGATGGGCTCGACCGCGGGCAGCTCGGCCAGCCCCGCCTCGTCCACGATCCGGGACGGGTGGACCATCTGGCGGGTGCCGTCCCACAGGTCGATCCGGCCGGTGATGTAGCGGTGGGTGCCCAGCGGCAGCATCTTCTCGACCCGGGCCCGGGGCATGCCGAAGAACACCAGGGAGATGTCGCCGGTGGTGTCCTCCACCAGCACCCGGTGCGGGCGCTTGCCCGATCCGATCTGGGCCGGGCGGTGCGCCACCACGGTGACCCCGACGGTCACCGGCTCGCCCACGGGCGCATCGCTGATCGAACCCATCAGCCGGCGCGGGACGCCGCCCTGGGGCAGGTGGAACAGCAGGTCCACCACCCGGGCCTCCCGCTCCGGGGTGCCGAGCAGCTTCTCGATCAGCGGCGCCATCTTGGGGCCGACGCCCGGCAGGGCGCGGGCCGGGGCGAACAGGGGATCGAGGATGCTCGGGCGCAGCAGCGGCGCGCGGACCCCCTCGCCCTCCGGCACCTCGGCGTCCGGGTCGTTTAAGGCCGCGTCCCGGAGGGCGGCGTCCTGAGTCGCGCGTGCATCTGTCATGGTGGCTCGGCGGACATCCTGCCGGAGCCGCCTTATCATCCGGTGCATCCCGGCGCGCCAGTGCGGCGCAAGGGACACGGGCACAGGGGACGGAGGCGACCGAGCGCATGGGCACGGATTTTCTGCCGGGCTTCGTCCGGCACCGGATCGAGACCGAGCCGGGCGTGACGATCCACGCCCGCTCCGGCGGCTCCGGGCCGCCGGTCCTGCTGCTGCACGGCCACCCGCAGACCCTGTCGACCTGGCTCCACGTTGCGCCGCGCCTGGCCGAAAGCCGCACGGTCGTGGCGATGGACCTGCGCGGCTACGGCGATTCGGACAAGCCCCCGGGCGGCGAGGCCCACGCCGCCTACGCCAAGCGCGCCATGGCGGCGGATGCGGTGGCGGTGATGCGCGCGCTGGGCCACGACCGGTTCGCGCTCGTCGGCCACGATCGCGGCGGCCGCGTCGCCCACCGCCTGGCCCTGGACCATCCGGAGCGGGTGGAGCGCCTCGCCCTATTCGACATCGCCCCCACGGCAACGATGTACGCCCGCACCGACAAGGCCTTCGCCACCCGGTACTTCTGGTGGTTCTTCTTCATCCAGCCGCATCCGCTTCCCGAAACGCTGATCGGCGCGGATCCGGAGTTCTTCCTGCGCCACCACGTCGAGGGCCAGTCCAAGACCCCGGGCTCGACCCCGCCGGACCTCTTCGCCGAGTATCTGCGCTGCTACAGCGACCCGGCCTGCCGCCACGCAATCTGCGAGGATTACCGGGCGGCGGCGGGCATCGACCTGGAGCACGACGCGGCCGACTCGGACGCGCGGATCACGGCGCCGCTGCTCGCCCTCTGGGGTGCGAAGGGCACGGTTGGCCAGACCTACGACGTGCTGGAGACCTGGCGCGAGAAGGCCACGGATGTTTCCGGCCAGGCGCTCGATTGCGGCCATACCCTCCAAGAGGAGCGACCGGAGGAGGTGTTCGCGGAGCTGTCGGCGTTCCTCGGGTGAAACGGCGCGTTCGGGCAGCGCTAAGGAGGCCGAGGTCCGAGGCCCCTTCATGCTTCGCTCCGGGCTGCGGCGCTGTGGCCTTCGCGGGTCGGGCTTGGCAGGGATACCGGAATGCTCAGATAGGAGCACGGGCCGCGTGGACGAATCGGCGCGGAAGCGGGTGAGACATCGTGCAGGGCAGCAGACCGGAGGGCGCGGCATTCGACGTCGCCGTGGTGGGCGCGGGGGCCGCGGGGCTGGCCGCCGCCTTGGCGAGCGCCCAGGCCGGCATCCGGACGGCTTTGGTCGGCCGCCACGCCCCCGTGGCGGACGGGCGGACGGTGGCGCTGCTCGATGGGTCGGTGCGCTTCCTAGAGGCCCTGGGCGCCTGGGAGGCGGTGGCGCCGCATGCGAGTCCGCTCTGCACCCTGCAGATCATCGACGACACCGGCAGCCTGTTCCGGCCGCCGCCCGTGCGCTTCCAGGCCGCCGAGATCGGGCTGGACGCCTTCGGCTGGAACGTCGAGAGCGCCCGCTTGGTCGAGAGCCTGCGTGTCGGCGCCCGCGCTCAGGCCAATCTGACCCTGGTCGAGGCGGATGCCGCCGGCGCCACCCCCGGCGAGGCTGTCGCGCAGCTGCGCTTGGCTGATGGCGGCGCGGTCGCGGCCCGTCTCGTGGTCGGCGCCGACGGGGCCAGCTCCCCGCTCAGGACCGCCAGCGCCGTGCGCGTGCGCGACTGGACCTATCCACAGAGCGCGATCACCACGATCCTGGCACATGACCGTCCGCACCGGGACGTCTCCACCGAGTTCCACACCCGCTCCGGCCCGTTCACCCTGGTGCCGCTGCCGGGCGGGCATCGCTCCAGCCTGGTCTGGGTCACCGGGGAGAGCGCGGCGCGGCGCCTCGCGGCTCTGGACGACGCCGCCCTGGGCCGGGCGGTGGAGCGGCAGGCCCGGGCCATGCTCGGCGCGATGCGAGTCGACGGCCCACGCGGCCTCGTACCGATGCGCGGCCTCTCCGTATCGAGCCCGGTTGCGCAGCGCCTGGCGCTCGTCGGCGAGGCGGCCCACGTCTTCCCACCGATCGGCGCGCAAGGGTTGAATCTCGGTCTGCGCGACGCCGCTGCCCTGCGCGACGTGCTGGTGGCCGCGTCCCGCGATGGCCGAGATCCCGGCGCCCGGCCGGTCCTTGACGGCTACGCCCGGAGCCGCCGCCTCGACGCAGCGGCCCGCACCGCTGCGGTGGATTTGCTCAACCGCAGCCTGCTGACCGACTTGCTGCCGGTCGACGCGCTCCGGGGACTCGGGCTGCTCGCCATGTCGCATCTCGGCCCGCTCCGGCGGGTGGTGATGCGCGAAGGCGTGCTGCCGCGGCTCGGCGCACCGGAATTGATGCGCGGGGCGCGCTGAGCGCGTTCTCTCGGTGGGGGCTGGGAGAGACGCTGTGGTGCGACGCGGGATCGGCTTCGACACGGAGCGCAGCGCAGCCGATCATTGGCAGGAGCAGGGCCGTCGAAGCCTGGAGGCGAGCCCCGGGTAAGGACTGAGGTCGGCAGCGGCGGAGATGACCGGGAAGGCGGCGGAGGGCGACACGTCGTCCCTGGGAGCGATCGCATCCTGTTTCGGGACTGGAGTGCCCTGTGCGCCGCGCTGACGCCGAAGCGCTACGAACGCCTGTGCCCCATTCGACAGACGCCCGAGACGGGAATTCGAGCCTTGGCCCGCGCGCTCGACCGCGACGTCAAGCGGGTCCACGGAGACCTGGTAGCCCTGGCCGAACTGGAGATCGTCGTGCGCGGCGCGAAGGGAAGCGTGTCGAGCGACAGCGACGAGATCACCTCAACGATCCGAATCGCAGCACAACATCGGCCTTCGGATCCCGGGCTCGATGGCGGGGATCCGTGTGCGCTCATCGCGAGGGGAGCCGCCAAGGCCTGCACCAAATCGGAACTCGCAGGATGCCCGAGGCCGCTTCGCTGCCCGCGCCCCGTCACCGTAACGGGGCTTCAGTCGGTGAGTGCCCTCAGAGGTCCGGCTGGGCGGCCACGTAGGCGCCGAGGCGGGTGGCGAGGTCCACCGGGCCGCCGGCCCGTGACTCGCCTGCGTCGCCGATCAGGAGAACCGGGATACCGCGGTCGCGCAGCTGGCAGCGCAGGCGGGCGGCGCGGCGGGCATAGGCAGGATCACGACGGGTAGGGGCCTGGAGCAGCACCGCCGCCGGGCGGGCGATCACGGCCAAAACATCGTCCGCCGCCTCCATCGAGGCGGTGACACTCGCGTAGCCGAGGTTGGCGAGCTCGCCCGAAAGGGACCGGTCCACGGCGCGAACACCGTCATCGACCACGAGCACTTGTTGCAGCGCACCCATAGGCTTGAGCGGTACCTCATGAAACGTGGCTTGGGAAGATAGCCAGAACCACAATCCGAAGCGAAACCCACGAAGGCGCGGATCGGATCCGTCCAGCCGTGTGCGGATGCGAGATTATCCTCCGTACCTGAGCGCGCGATGAACCGACGATCGTCCGCCGTTCAGACGGCCTCGATCCCGGTCGCGACACCGCCGAACAGGACCGGCCGGTAGCCAGAGTCCCGCCACGCCAGGACGTCCGGCTCCGGGACGCCGCTGCGGGGCAACGCCGCCGTGGCGCAGGCCAGTCCGCGATAGGCCAACGGGCCATCCCGGTCGTCGCCGAGGTCCAGGAACGCGAGATCGAGGAGCGCCCGGGGCAGGGGTGCCCGCTCCGGATCGGCCAGGGTCGCGGCGAGGTCGCGGCTGCCGAGACGGGTGAGGACCGCGTCCTCGTCGAAGACCAGCGAAGCGAGGCGGCGCGGGCCCGCCAATTCGGGGAGGGCGCTCGCGATCACGCGCGCGGGCGCCCGATGGACCACCTGGAGCGCCCGCACGGTCCAGGGAAGGGGCAGGGCGGCGAGCGCCGTCTCGACCAAGGCCGGGACCACGAGCCGGGTCGGCGCCGGCCGCATCAGGGCCGCGCGGAACCCCGCCTCGTCGAAGGGGATCACGGTCTCGAGACTGGCCCCGGCCGCGAGCGCCGCGCCGAGGCCGGTTACCAGGCCGCGCAGGTCATGGGCCGGCAGGAGCGTCAGGATCCGCTCCTCTGCCGTCACCGGGAGCGCGGCGAGATGGACATCGATCGCTGCCGAGAGCGCCGCCGCACTGCGGTAGACCGGACGGCTCGGATCCCCCGCCGCGAAGGTGACGAGGCCACGGCTTGCCACTGGCTCGACGACCCCGCGTTCCAGGGCCATCGCATCGAGGCTGATCACGCCGTCCGGGACGCTGGGACCGAAGGCCGCGAGATAGCGCAGGCCGAAATGGCCCATGGCCGCGCGGGCAAGGTCCTCGGCCGGGCGGCGGCCGCCGCGGCGGCCCTCCGTCAGCATCGCGACCAGGCCGGCGGACGCGATGCCGACCGAGAGCTGCTCGGAATCCCAGAGGGCGGGCATCGGGCAGGGGAGGTGGCCGGCTGCCTCGACAGCCAGGTGGGCGAGGGTCGATTCGGCGCCGCCGGAAAACCACAGGCCGACCCGGCTGCCGGCGGGCAGCCGCCACGCCCCGATCCCGCGGGCGAGGCGACCGATGATCTCGGCGGCCGCCGCGTAGGTCCAGGTGATCGGTGGGCGCCCGCACCAGGCCGCCCGGTCGCCCGAATCACGCAGCGCCGTGCGCTGCGGGCCGGTCTGGGCCGCCGCGAACAGGCTGGCCGACAAGCCGCCGGACCGCGCGGACGCATCCGGCGCGGCATCGGCCGTCCTCTCCGCCACCGCGAACGCGCTCAATCCGCCCCCCACCCGCACTGCAGATCCACCCGCATGGTCGGCCGACTATGGTTAACCCCCAGCTAAGACCCGTTCACTTGGGCGAGGCTGTCGTCACGCAGGGCGCGCCGGGGGCGCCGGCAACGTCGCGCTTGCAGCCGGGCAGGCAGGGGCCTATCGGGAGCCGGCTGCGGCACAGGGTGCCCCGATGGGCACGCAATGCCGCGGTGTCATGCCTTCGCCTCATTCGGAGGGGAGAGGCAGGCCGCCCGGTCGCCGGGGCAGGCGATGCGCGCATCCGGCGCCATCCTCGCCCGATGGTCGGACCGATTCATCCGGAGCCTCGGGAGGCACGCCACGGCGGCGCGTGCCCGGGCGGTCCGGCGGACCAGCCCGTCAGGCCGGCTCCGCAAGCCACATCACGTTTCTCCAAAGGGGTCAGAGCCGATGTCCTTCACCCGCCCCGCGACGCTGGCACGCGCCGCCCTCCTCGGCCTCGCGGGCCTCGGCCTTGCGGCCGCTCCGTCGCTGGCCCAGCCGAAGAAGCCCGCCGCCCCAGCGCCGACCGCTCCTGCTCCCGCCGCGCCGAGCACCCCGGCCGCCAACACGCCGGCCGGTGCCGCCGCGCAGACCGGCCCGCAGATCGTGACCGTGAAGTCCGAGCCGAGCCAGGCCGACTGGACGAAGGTTTGCGGCAAGGATCAGGGCTCCGGCACGGACATCTGCTACACCACCCGTGACTTCGTGTCCGACCAGGGCCAGCCCGTGCTGGCGGTGGCCGTCTACGATATGAAGAATGCCGCCCAGAAGCAGGAGGTGCGCGTGGTGCGCTACCTGCTGCCGCTCGGCCTGCTGCTGCAGCCGGGCATCCGCTTCAACGTCGACGGCCAGGCCGCCACCCCGGGCCGCTTCGCGGTCTGCTTCCCGAACGGCTGCTTCGCCGAGGCCGGCGGCGTCGATGCCGGCGTCATCGCCGCCATGAAGAAGGGCACGACCCTCAACGTCTCGGTCCAGAACCAGACCCAGCGCGAGGTCACCTTCGCGGTGCCGCTGACCGGCTTCGGCAAGGCCTTCGACGGCCCGGCCATCGACCCCAAGGTGCTTGAGGAGCAGCAGAAGAAGCTTCAGGCCGAGCTGGAGAAGCGCAGCGAGGATATGCGCAAGAAGCTCGAGCAGCAGGGCAGCGCCGCGCCGGCCGCCGGTGCTGCGGCTCCGGCAGCGAAGTAACGCCGCAGCGGACGTTATCAGGGGCCGGTCCGCAGGGGCCGGCCCCTTTTTCATGCGCGATGGCCGGAACCGCGCTGTGCGTTTCGGGGCTCCGCCCCGAGCTCAGCCGAAGGGATCGCCCTGTCGGACCCGGGCCTTGGCCTACCGGATCCCCCTGGGGCCCGGGCCGGGCAGGACGATCAGCACCCGGAGGTCATGATCGGGCACGTAGTCCTGCGCCTCCCAGCGGAACGTGGTCGGGCCGGTCTTGCGGATGCCCGAGCGGCAGAAGCTCACCACCGCCTCCGGGCTGCCCTTGTCCACGGTGAGGGTGAAGCGGCCGATCGGGGCGGCCCAGTTGCGCGCGGTGGTGACGATGTAGGGCACCACGAAGGCCCGCAGGTGGCCGCTCGCGTCGGGCGCCTGCGCGTGCAGACGCCGGATCGCCGCCAGCCCGGCCTCGTCCAGGCAGTAGGTCGCCCGGTAGGCGGCGCGGGCGGCCTCCTTGGGGTCGAGGACGTGGAAGCCGCTCACCGGCACGTAGCTGTGCGCGATCCGCACCTCCCGATCGGGCGGAAACGTCTGCAGCCAGTGGAACTTCGCTTCGAAGCGCTAGAGCCCCTCGGTCATGTCCGCGGCGTCCGGGAACAGCCCGGCCTGGACCAGCTCCGCCCAGTCCGGCTTGCCGATCCGCTTGGCCGCCGCCGCGATCTCCAAGACGCGCAGCGGGTTGAGCGGCAGGCCGTGGCGGCGCAGCAGGTCGGTGACCTCGCGCTCGCCCACGAAGGCGCGCTCTTCCAGGTCCGGCTGGACCGGGCTTCCGTCCACCGTGACGGTGAAGCCGACGAAATTCGCGTGCTCGACCTGCGGGAGCTTCGTGGCCGAGAAGCTCAAGCTCCGGCCGTCAATCGGTGGCAACGGAAAGGCGATCCGGACGGTGTGCGGCTCCGACGCCTGGTTGCGAAACTCATAGGATACGCGGATCCGGTCGAGGGCGATCGACAGGTCTTCGCTGGCCAGGGCGATGCCGGGTTCCGGCCTCAGGATCAGGCCGCCGGCATCGAGTTCGGCGGCTCTGTCATTGGCCCAGGCCGGCGCAATGAGGAGGCCAGCAGCGCCGCTGCGCGGGGACGGGAGATCACGACGGGACCTTCGAAGAATCGCGGCGACACCCGTCGCAGTATCGTCGCAGCATGGCCCGAGCGTGACCGGACTCTTCGAAGAGTTCAGTTCCGGACGCGGTCGCGCACGCGGTAGCCGCCGGCCGCGTCGCGCTCGAACATCTCGGCGATGCCGGCATGGCGCAGGGCCTCGCCGGACGTGTCGGGCAGGAGGTTCTGCTCGGACACGTAGGCGACGTACTCGGTCTCGGCGTTCTCGGCGAGCAGGTGGTAGAACGGCTGGTCCTTGCGCGGCCGGACCTCCTCGGGGATCGCCAGCCACCATTCCTCGGTGTTGTCGAAGACCGGGTCGACGTCGAACACAATGCCCCGGAACGGGTAGACCCGGTGGCGCACCACCGCGCCGATCGCGAACTTCGCGGTTCTGGTTGTTACGTCCGTCATGACTCTGTCCGTTCAGAGCGGACAGATAGGACCGATGCCGGGGCGTGTCACCGGGCCGGTGGGATGTACCGGTTTCCCAGGTGCGATTCGGCAGGTCCGGGGGCCGGGATGCCGAGCTCGGCCGCGATCGCCCGGGCCGTGGCCTCCCGCCGGGCGGTGATCCCGGCCGCCGCGGCGCGCGCCTGCGCGACGATGGCCGGCGGGGCGGTCCGCGGGGTGCCGCTGTCGAAGGGCGGCTCGGGGGCGTATTGCATGCCGAGCTGGATCAGCCGGGCGGCATCGTCGCCGCGCAATTCGGCCGCGAGCCGGAGCGCGCCGTCGATCCCCGCGGTGACCCCGGCCGCGAACAGCCAGGTGCGGCCGTCGGCATCGCGGTCGATCACCACCCGGGCGTCGACCGGTTCCGCCCCGAACCAGGGCAGCAGGTCGACCGCGTTCCAGTAGGTCGTGGCCCGCCGCCCGATCAGCAGCCCAGCCGCCCCGAGCAGCAGCGCGCCGGTGCAGACCGAAAAGACGTGAGAGGCGCCCGCAGCCTGGCTGCGGATCCAGCCGAGCACGGCGGCGTCGCGCATCAGAGCCTCCTGGCCCTGGCCGCCGGGGATGTGCAGCACGTCGAGCCGCGGCGCCTGCGCGAGGGCGGCGTCGGGGGTGATCCGCAGACCGCGCAGGTCGCGCACCGGCTCAGAGCTCGGCCCGTAGATCCGGTAGGTCGAATTGGGAATCCGCGACAGCACCGCGAACGGGCCGGTGAGGTCGATCTGGTCGAGTCCTTCGAACAGGAGCGAGCCGATCTGCAGAGGGGTTTCGGGGGGGATCATGCGGAGCCTCCGGGCTGGACAGGGAGACCTTACCGCGGCACGCTCTGGCCGAGATGCCAAACACCCCTCGTTTCTCGCCAGACGCATCCCGCCCGGTGGAGCTGCTGGCCTTCCCGGCGGTGCAGCTCCTCGACGTGGCCGGGCCGCTCCAGGTCTTCGCCACGGCGAATGACCTGAGCGGCGGGCTTGCGCCCTACGCGCCGCGGGTTATCGCGGCCGGCGACCGGGCGCTCACCGCCTCGGCCGGCCTGCGCCTGATGGCCGACCCGCTGCCGGAGCGCGACGCGCCGGTGGACACCCTGATCGTCGCCGGTGGCCCCGGG
The DNA here is from genome assembly GCF_022829565.1 of Methylobacterium sp. J-001. Classification (NCBI taxonomy): domain Bacteria; kingdom Pseudomonadati; phylum Pseudomonadota; class Alphaproteobacteria; order Hyphomicrobiales; family Methylobacteriaceae; genus Methylobacterium; species Methylobacterium sp. J-001. Next base: position 5,535 of record NZ_JAKSYN010000170.1, on the reverse strand, counting down.
GTCACGGCGGCGTCGGCCGACCCGGCGCTGGTGGCCTGGGCGCGGGACCGGGCCGGGCGGGCGCGCCGGGTCGCCTCGGTCTGCACCGGGGCCTTTCTGCTCGGGGCCGCCGGGTTGTTGGACGGGCGACGGGCCGTGACCCATTGGAAGCATTGCGGCGCCCTGGCCCGGCGCTACCCGCTGGCCCGGGTCGAGCCCGACCCGATCTTCGTGCAGGACGGCCCGGTCTGGACCTCCGCGGGGGTCACCGCGGGGATCGACCTGGCGCTCGCCCTGGTCGAGGCCGATCTCGGCCGCGATCGCGCCCTGGCGGTGGCGCGCCACCTCGTGATGTTCCTCAAGCGCCCCGGCGGGCAGGCGCAGTTCAGCGCGGCTTTGGCCCTGCAGGCCGGGGAGAACCGCTTCGGGGCGCTCCACGCCTTCATCGCCGAGAACCTCTCCGGCGATCTCTCGCTCCCGGTCCTGGCGGAGGCCGCCGGGATGAGCGAACGCAGCCTGAGCCGGCACTATCGGGAGGCGACCGGCCTCACCCCGGCCAAGGCCGTGGAGCGCCTGCGGATCGAGGCGGCACGGCGGGCGCTGGCCGAAACCGCGCAGCCGGTGAAGCGCATCGCCCGGACCTGCGGCTTCGGCTCCGAGGAGACCCTGCGGCGCAGTTTTCTGCGCCACGTCGCGGCGACGCCGCAGGCGTATCGGGCGCGGTTCGGCGGGTGAGGGCGCACAGCGGATCGCCCGGTGGGCCGGCAGCCCAGATGGTCTCGCGCACGCCGTCGCGATCCTGGTGGAGGTCCGCGTTCAGGATGCGCAGCCGGGCAAAGCCGCGATGATCGCGGCGCGGGCCGCGGCGTAAGGGGTATCCCCATCCGTCGAGAGGATCGCGCCATCGACCGTCCCGACGGTCCGCGCCGCGCCGCGCCGCGCCACAGGCGACATCGACGCCGAAGCGGTCGATCGGATACGGGCGGCGGATGGCGCTCCTCCCCCCAGGCCCCATCCATGGGCGCGCGGTGCGGCCCATGCCGTCGTCACGCGCGACCGGACAGGTGCTCTTGCGACGTCCTTGTGCCAGAGGGAGGAGGGTCGGCGCGCGTCGGCTCGGCGGCGGGCTGTTCCTGAGCGGCGCGTGCCGCCCCGGCCTTTCCCTCGGCCCACGAAAAACCCCGCGTTCCATAAGAAACGCGGGGCGGAAAGACTGCACGCATGTCAGAGCGCGGGGCTCCCGGATCGCCCAGTTTCCCCGCTTGTCCGGCTCAGGCAGGGTTACTTGCCGCTGGGGGCCGCGCCGCTGCCGGTGGCGCCGTTTCCGGTGCTGTTGCTGCCGGCGGGCGAGCCGGACGTCGAGGTGTCGCCGTTGGGCGTGCTCTGAGCGGCCGCCATCCCGGCGCTGCCGGCGACGAGCGCGAGGGCGAGAAGCGTGGTCTGCAGGGTACGGCTGGTCATGGTTGCCTCGAGTCCCGAAGGGCCGGCCCCAGCCGGCATGATCTGAACAACGGCCGGGGCGTCGGGGCTGTTCCCCCGGGCCTCCGCCACGGCCGCATACCGGCAGCGCGGCGGCTCCGGCGGGGTCGTGGAGCGGGCAGCCGGCGTGTTCGGCTCGAGAACGCCGCGGATTTCGGGTCGGTGCCACCCACCCGCGTGACTGAGGCGGGCGGCCGATGCACCGCATGAGCGTCATCGCGCATGGCGGTTGCCGACCTGCGGGAGGATGCACAAACCGACAACGCCCCGGGAGCGCAGGCTCCCGGGGCGTTGTCGCAGGTCGGAGGGACGCCCGGCGCGCGGCCGGGCGGTCCTGGTCTTAGTAGTCTTAGTACGAGCCGAACTTGTAGTTCAGGCCGGCGCGGACCACGGCGAACTCGTCGTCGCGGCGACCGATGTTGTTGGAGACCAGCGGGACGTTGTTGGCGGCGTTGATCACGAACGCACCCTGGTTGCGGGTGTTGCGATCGAGATTGACGTACAGGCCTTCGACCTTGACCGTCACGGCGCTCGACCGGAAGAAGTTCAGGAACGAGTCGACCGGGAGGGCGTATTCCATGCCGCCGCCGACGGTCCAGCCGGTGCGGAAGCTGTCGTTGCCGGCGAAGCCGCCGAAGGAGCGGTCAGCGCTGCCCGAGCCGTAGGCGAAGCCGCCGGTGCCGTACACGAGGACCCGGTCGAAGGCGTAGCCGAGGCGGCCGCGCACGGTGCCGAAGAAGTCGAGGCTCGACAGGCCGCGCGGGTCGGTCAGGTAGACGCCCTGGGCCAGCGGGCCGACGACGAGGGCGTTGTTCCGGCTGCGGCCGAAATCGAGGTACTGGGCATCGGCCTCGATGCCGACGACCACGCCCGAACCCGGGGTGAACTGGAAGTTATAGCCGACCTGGCCACCGCCGGAGAAACCTTCCTGGTTCCGCTGGCTGAAATAGGCCGTGGTGCCGTTGCCGTACGGGGCCGGGACGGCGAAGCTCGAGGTGCTGTTGCTGCTGGCGTCGAAGGCGTAGCCGGCGTTGATACCGAAATAGGCGCCGGTCCAGGTGAACACGGGCACCGGGGTGAAGATCGGCGGCGGGGCGGCGCGACGCGGCAGGTCGGCGGCCGAGGCTGCGGCGGTGAGGGCAGTAAAGGCGGCCAACGAGGCCAGAAGCGTCTTCATGACTGGTCTTTCCCCAGCGAATGTTCCTATCGAGCGGGAAATTACCCGGTTTTCCACACTCAAGCTGTATCGCGGCTGCCACAGGTGTGGCGGAAGGCGGAGTCCGCGCGATCCGGACTCCGGCCTTGAACCATCCCGCCGCCGGCTCGTTGGCGCCCCACGGTAGCGGAGGCCCACCATGACCAAGCTGTTCATCGCCCAGATCCGCGATGGGGACGGAGACAAGCCGCTCGTGACGGTGCGGGCCGAGGCCGAGGGCGAGGCGCGCCTGTTCCTGGCGGCCGCCTATCCGGATGCGGAGATCGCCAGCGTCACGGAACCCAGCGACTGGACCAGCGATGCCGATACCGGCACCCGGGCCGGCGACATCCGCGAGCATCCCGGCGCCACCTGGCAGCCGCCCTCCAGCCTGGCGGATTGATTAGACTTGCAGCGATGATGTTCATCGGCCGTCAGCCCGCATCATTGAGGCTGGCGCGCGCCGGCCACGTGGATGCCGGTTCGGCGCGCGCGAGCGCGAAGACTCGAAGGCCCGGAGCCGTGATGTCCGGCGACCCCACCCCCCGGCTGCTCGCAGCCGCGGCCGCCCTGACCGGCGCCGCCTTCCTGATGGTTCGCACGGAACCGTCCTGGACGGGCGTTCTCGTCGGTCTGGCCTGTCTCGCCCTCTGGGCACTGGGCACCTTGGCCGCCAAGCCCGGCAGGCCCCTCGTTCTGGACACGCCATCGCGCCCAACGGTGCTGGAGGCGGTCATCGTCGAGACGCCCCGGGCCAAGCCGGACCTGCTGCTGCCGCCCCCCGTGCGTCCGACACGCCTCCCGGAGGTGCCGACCTATCGCCAGCGGACGGTGATGCAGCGCGGGCGTCGGTAGGCCGGGCGCCGCAGACCGCGCAGCCTCGGCTCCCGACGGCGGCGTTTCGGCGGCGCATCGCACCGGGCCGGGCGCAGGCCCGCCCACCGCGGAAAGAGCCTGCGACGCGAGCTTCTGCCGCAGCGCCGATCCCGGACGATCCGCGTTGCCCGCAGCCCAACAAGGAGACCGGCATGGCCGACAAGGCTGACGTGACGACCTACACCATCAAGCAGGCCCTGGCCGCCAAGGTCGAGGACCATATCGAGATCGCGGTGGAGACCGAGGACGGCACCACGCTGAAGCTCAAGGCGACGGCCGATCAGCTCGACGCCCTGGTCGGTGATCTGGAGACCATCCTGGACGCGGACGATTCGGACGAGGAAGCCGCCTAAAGGGGGCTCGGGGCCGCCGTCCGGACGCGCTCGGGCCGGCGGCCCTTCCCTGAACGTGCGGGGCCTACCGCTTCGCCTCGAGCGCCTGCGCCTCGATCAGCGGGATCAGCGGCTCCAGGTCGATGATCGGGCCGCCATAATCGAAGAGGTCGCTCTCGCCGGGCTGCAGCATCTCCCCCTCGTCCTCGTCCCGCCGCCCGAACGGCAGCAGGGAGGAGAGCATCCCGAGGCACAGGGCTCCGGCAATGAGGGCAACCAGGATCGCGACACTCATGGCGGAACACTTGGACGCGGCAGGCGAGCGGAATCAAGCCGCATCAAGATTAAGACGAAGTTCCTCGGGCACGCAACGCGAAAGGGAATCCGGTCACGGTCGCGCCGGGACCTTGTCCTGCTGATGCTCGACCTCGTCGCGCACGCCATGACCGGCCATCAGGATCTCGGTCATGAACGCCCCGACCGCCGCGACGGTACAGACCAGGGCGAGACCGAAGCAGGCGAACAGGATCGAGGCGGTCGCCGCATCGCGCAGCGCCCCGACGAACAGGGTCAGCACGGCCATCCCGATCAGGCAGGCGCCGAGCGAGGCCAGGACGACCGCCACGTCGAGCATGAAGGAGCGTCGCCGCAGGAAGGTCAGCCGGCGGGACAGGCGCGCGGCCTCCGCATCGGTCACCCGGGCGATCTCCCCCGAGAGGGTATCGACCTTGTCGGAGATCCGGCCGAGGCGGGTGGAGAACACGTTGAGCAGGGTCGCCAGCGCCGACAGCAGGAAAGCCGGCGCGAGCGCCACCTGAATGATGTGGGCGATGCTGTCGGGCTCGGTGGAGGTCAGGGAGAAGCCGAACACGGGCACGCTACGCTCGCGGGTGCGGCGCGGGCGGCCGGCCCTGGGGTTTGCCCGGCACGACGGCAGATGATCTCGGACACGGCATGCCGGGAGGCTCACCACAGGAGGCCGGCCGAATGCAACCCGGCGCCGCGCTGCTCTGACCGTCCCGCCCGCATGCACGGCAGGAGAGCGGATGGTCACGGGGGGTCGATGCCGGGGCGCGCCGGGCAGGGGACGTTAATTAATCTTAACCCCCATCAACAGTCGCGGATGGGCTTGCGGGCCGTCCGTCCCTCGGATCTAACGGAGGATGAAGCTTCCTGGTTGGTCCTGGGAATGTTCTCGAGCAAACTAAAGCCCCGTCAGCCTTCGTGCGGCGGGTTTTTTTGCTGCCGGACACGTTGAGATACAAATCTCCGGGCTGAAATCAGCCCCGTAGGCGCGGGATGTGCTCCACCGCACGCCTCTGCATACCACCCGGGGGCCTTGTCCGCCCTGTTGCACCGCTGCACTATCGCGCCGGGTCGTCCTGTCATCTCTATTGCCGGGTACACATCCCGCCCAACGGGAGACAGAGGACCAGATGATCAAGAAGCTTCTTCTCGCGAGCGCCGCCACGGCCCTCCTGACCGGCGCCGCCTCGGCCGCCGACCTGCCGCGCCGCGTCGCCCCGCCGCCCGTCTTCACCCCGGTGCCCGTGTTCACCTGGACCGGCGCCTACTTCGGTATCAACGCCGGCTACGCCTTCGACGCCAGCAGCCGCTCGAACAGCTCGGTCTTCGGCGTCCCCGCCGCCTTCGCCGCCGCCGGCACCACCGCCA
>NZ_JAKSYN010000155.1:0-5865 GCF_022829565.1 Methylobacterium sp. J-001 | reverse complement strand
CTGGCGAGTGCCGAGATGATCGTCTCGACCAGCCGGTCACTCTTGAATTGAGCAGGGGAGACGTTCACCGCGACCGACATCCCCGTGGGCCACGTCATCGCATCGCGACAGGCCTGACGGATGACCCACTCGCCGATCGGCACGATCAGACCGATCTCCTCCGCCAGCGGGATGAAATCGAGGGGCGAGATCATCCCGCGCTCGGGATGCTTCCAGCGGATCAGGGCCTCGCAGCCAATCAGCCTATCGTCGTCGAGCTGCAATTGTGGCTGATAGTGAAGCTGGAACTCGCGACGCGCCAAGGCTTGACGCATGTCGAGTTCAAGTCGGCGGCGCGCCTGCATGCGCGCGTCCATCTCTGGCTCGAAGAACCGGTACGTCCCGCGCCCGTCGAGCTTGGCTCGGTATAAGGCTAGGTCGGCGTTCTTCAGGAGCTTGTCCGCACTGGTCCCGTCGGCGGGCGCGAGCGCGACACCGACGCTGGCTCCGATCGTCAGGAGGTGGCCCTCGACCATGTAGGTCCGGCCGATCAGATCGACGATACGCCGGGCCAGCGCCTGTGCGTCGGCAGCCTCGCGAATGCCGGTTTGCAGGATGATGAACTCATCACCACCGATCCGGGCCACGGTGTCCGTGGGCCTCACGGTCGAGCGCAGCCGGTCGGCGACCTTCGCCAGAAGTGCGTCGCCGATCGGGTGACCGAGCGTGTCGTTGACCGGCTTGAACCGGTCGAGATCGATGAGATGGAGAGCGCACGCCTCTTCGTTGCGCTGCAAGCGTGCTAGGGCTTCAGCCAGGCGTTCTCGCAAGAGCAGGCGGTTTGGCAGGCCGGTAAGTGGATCGAGACGCGCCAACTCGTCAGCACGCGCCTCGTTCGCCTTGCGGGCGCTAACATCCTCCAGTGTTGCAACCCAACCTTCACCCGCGACGGAACGGATCTCGACCTGCAGCGTGTGATCTTGGCCCGCCACCTCGAACGAAGCGGAGATTTGGAGATCGCGTGCGCCTCGCAGGGCCTCAAAGATTTCTTGCCGCGATTGCGAAGCGCCCGTGCACAGAGCTCGGAGCAATTGCCGTGAGGATAGATTGCCGGTCCGCTCAATATTCATATTGTAGAAGAGGCGCTGAGCGGGGTCGGTACAGATAACGACCCGCCCGGAGGCATCTATCATCAATAGGCCGTACCGGATCACGGCGAGACACCGGTCCCAGATGTGAAGCGGAGCAGCACTGGGATCCAATTGGATCGTGAGTGGCACTACATTGCACTGTGCCGCGCCGAGGTGGTGCAGATCAGCGCTCATCGCACGAGGACCCTAGATTGAGGCTGCCGGGCAGCCCATGAGACAACGAACAGCACGTTTATAAGCACGAATGTTTAAATTGAGGTGCATGGCCAATGGGATTATTCGGTGTTCCTGCGCGTTAGGCGTCGAGACCAGAACAACCGTTGTTAAAAATTTATGAGGTTCAACGCGCAATTTTTACTTATTCTGCAAATTGGACACGAAGCACCTGAAGATTTAGACTGAAACACCAACATCCGTTATTCCGAGCGTATTTGGCTTGGCCTAAATATAGGCCGCAAGCATTGATTTTTTCAGGTTGCATCCGTGGCGATTTACAACCTATGCCGACCGCTTCTCCTCGGCGCAGCTATCGCGTTCCTGACAGCGTTGCTGGCGCTCGGACCTGTCAAAGCTGATCTCCTCAGCGTTGTGCGGATCGTGCTGCAGAAGGGTCGGCACTACGACCCCACCGACCTGTTCTTGCGTAAGGGGGACTCTATCACCTTGGTCAACGGCGACGACAGCGCGGTGCACCACGCCTTCATCGAGGCCGATCGCTTCGCGTTCGACGCCGGCGACCAGGAACCCGGCAAGCAGGCGACGCTGACCCTCAAGGAGCCCGGCGACTTCATCATCCAGTGCGGCATCCACCCGAAGATGAAGCTCACCATCCACGTTCAGTAACTCTCAGCCTCTACGGCTGGCAGCGCCCACACATTCCTTTAGGCTGGGGGACTGAACGCTGTAGCCACGGGCTTGAAGGATCGAACGAGATCGTCGTCCAGTTGCCCGGTCATGCCCTCCAGAATGCCATAGGATTTCTGGCCAGACATGGATGCCCGGTATGGACGCTGCTCGATCAGCGCCCCGTAGACGTCGCAGACCGTCACCAGGCGCACGAAATCTGGGATCTCCCACCCTCGGAGACCATCGGGGTAGCCGGTCCCATCGATCATCTCGTAATGCGAGCGAACGGCCGCCAGCAGTTCGTCACCGAAGCCGGCGCCCACGAGCATGGCGTGGCCATGCTGCGCATGCGTGCGCATTACCACCATCTCCGAATGGGTGAGACGGCCCGGCTTGTTCAGGATCTCGATGGGGACGTGGATCTTGCCGACATCATGCAACAGGGCGGCACGGGTCAGGTGGTGACGGTCGGTCGGACGTAGCCTCAGCGCCCCTGAGAACGCGGCGGCGAGGGCGGCGACCAGCAGGCAGTGCTGGTGGGTAGCATCGTCGAACTGCTGAACCGCGTGGACCCAGTCATGGATGCCGGTGTCGCTTACAGCGCGCACGACCAATTCGGTACCGGCATCGGCGGTGGCGGGCGTGATCGGTCGACCGGAGAATAGGGCGTGCTGGAAGAACTGTCGGGCCTCGGCGGCTCGCGTTCGAGCCAGTACGGGGATTGATGCCCCCTGCAGGCGCTCTACGGCGCCGAGCATCTGCTGCACCGCTGCCGTAGCGGTCGCGCCTAAGACCCGAGCCTGAGCTTCTGCACGGGCGGCATTACCGTGCACGAGGAACAGGTATGGGACCCCCTCACCGCGGAGCCGAGTCAAAGTGCGGCGCAAGCGAACGATGGCCTCGGAGGTGAGCGCCTCGACATCGCTGACAATCAGGGAGGGATCTAGGACTGGCAGTGCGTCATCGTACAGATCGTGGACGTGGCACGGTCGGCGCCTGCCGAGATCCCGCGACAGACGCTCGCCACGAGCGATATCGTCGGTGATCAACAGAACCTCGACCATCGCATGTTTATCCCGTCTTCGGAGGATCAGCACAAATTTGAACCTCAGCCATCCTGATGCCTTGTGGCGAAAAGGGATGGCCCTAACCTGGCAGTAGACCTCGCTCCGCTGTCGTCCGACAGGTCTCCGCCTGCTGGATGAACAGATTGATCTGAGCCAGTCCTTCACGCGCCCCGTCGCGCAGCTCTGCGTTGATGGCCTCGATCGGCGCGTCGCAACTCGGTGCTCGCGCCTCTAGATCAGCCAGAACAGAAGCCAACTCGACTCGCTGTCCACGAAGCTTCGTCAGAATGGCGTCGAACCGCGCGACCGATAGGTTCGGGGCGCGTCCCTCAGCCAGTAGTTCGGTCGCCAGCGTGTCAAAACCGGCGAGTGCGGATGCCTCGTCGCGCTTCAGCCGCAGAGGGATGATCGTTCCGGTCATGATCAACCTGCCTTGAGATCATTTCCGCCAGTTCGATATGGTCCCTGACGCAAGCCCTGCTTCAGCGCGTGCCGCAGCGCTGTAACCCGATCCACCGCCCAGTCGAGGTTCCAATATGGGGCCATCCGGCCTCCGATTGCCCGGTCGATGCGGGCACAACTTGTCGCGTTGGGCCCCGTGGGATCTTCGACCGCCGCGCGCACGAGATCTTCGAGTGCATCGTCGAGGCTGCGCCGTACAGCGGCGCTAACCTCCGATAGCTGCGCCCAGTCATGCTTGAGGATGGGGGCGGTCAAATCGGGGGGCTGGGCCATCGTCAGGCGACCGCCCGTGCGGCTTCCCGCACCTGCCGCGTGGCGGCATCGACCTCCTCGCTCGCACGGGCGATCGCCTCCATACCCCCCGCGATCGTGGTCACGCCGTGCGCGGCCGTGTGCATGCTGCCGGACATCTCCCGCGTCACCGCCGACTGCTCCTCCACCGCCGCGGCGATCGCGGATGAGACCTCGTCCAGGCCGCGGATCGTGCGCTGTATCGATCCGATCGCATCGACCGCATCCCGAGTCGCCGCCTGTGTCGCCACGATCTGCCCGCGGATCTGGTCGGTCGCCTTGGCAGTCTGCTCAGCTAGGGCCTTCACTTCGGAGGCGACCACCGCAAAGCCCTTACCCGCTGCGCCGGCGCGCGCGGCTTCGATCGTGGCGTTGAGGGCCAAGAGGTTCGTCTGCGAGGCGATGCCCTGGATCATGGTCACGACGTCGCCGATCTGCGCCGCCTGCCCGCTCAGTCCCGCCACGATGCTTCCCGTGTGCCTGGCCTGCTCGACCGCCTCGCCGGCCATGCGCGCGGCGTGGCTGACCTGCTGGCTGATCTCCCCGACCGAGGCTGAGAGTTCCTCCGCCCCCGATGCCACGCACTGGATGTCGTTCGAGACCTGTCCGACCGTGCCGGCGGCCTCAGCGGTCTGCCGGGTGACGTTCTCGACCGCAGAGCCGATCGCATCGAGGTCCGCACCGATCGCCCGTTGCGCCTCGGCCCGGCGCTGACGCTCATGCACCTGCGCGGTGATGCTCGCGGCGAACTTCACCACCTTCACCACGTGCCCGTCGACATCCTTGATCGGGTTGTACGTCGCCTGGATCCAGACCTCGCGGCCACCCTTGGCGATGCGTCGAAATTCGCCCGCCGCGAACTCACCGCGTCCGAGGCGGTCCCAGAACCCGCGATAGGCTGCGCCGGCCTGCTCAGCGGCATCGACGAACAAACTATGGTGGCGACCTACGATCTCGTCGAGGCGGTACCCGACGGCGTCGAGGAAGTTCTGGTTGGCTTCGAGGATCGTGCCTGCAGGATCGAAGGCGATCACCGCCTGCGAGCGGTGCAGGGCGGTGATCTGACCATCGAGATCGAGGGCGCGCAGCTTTTGGGCGGTGATGTCGGCGGCGAACTTGACCACCTTGACGACGCGTCCGGCGCGGTCGAACACCGGGTTGTAGCTCGCCTGGATCCACACGGGCCGGCAGCCCTTGGCGATGCGTTTGAATTCGGCGGACTGGAAGGTGCCTCGTCGTAGGGCATCCCAGAACGCGCGGTACTCGGCGCTGTCGCGGTGCGCGGCCTCGACGAACATGCCGTGGTGCTGCCCCTGAACCTCAGGCAGAGTGTAGCCCATCGCCGTCAGGAAGTTGACGTTGGCGGTGAGGATGGTGCCGTCGGGCAGGAACTCGATCACCGCCTGCGAGCGGTCGAGTGTGTCGAGTTTGGCCGCGTGATCGACGTGCGGGCGCATTCTACCGAACATGGTCATCGACTCCGAGGATCGTTGAGGCTGCTCGACGACACCCAGGTGGCCGAAGGCCTACGGTGCAGCCCACCGGCGCATCACACAGATGTGGCACCGTTAGCTGCGATACTGCATGCCAAGGGTTATTTATGGCTTAACGCCACAATATAATCGATCAATACGGCAGATTATAACCTAGATTAATTCTAATGGCCTGTATTCACATACCTGTGATCGACTCGAATGCAATTTATGCGTGCTTGAATACGCCCAAGGCGCGAAGAACACCGGTCAAGGCGTCGTTACTTACGCTCGTCGGCTCGTAGCGTCCGCTGGCGCTTTCGGCGGGGCGCCCGAGCCGCCGGATCACCTCACGCTCGAACGAAACGAAGTTCTCAATGTGTCCATCGGCGGTGCGCAACGACCGGCAATCGATCTCAGCCCGGTACTTGGTGCCACCGCCGCGGTAGTTCGCGAGGTAGCTGTGGAAGCGCTCGCCCGCCGCCAGAGCGCGGTGGAACACGTCGAGCGTCTCCCGGCGGGTCTCCTTGCCCTGCATGAACCGGGGGCTGAGCCCGATGATGTCGTCGAGTTCGCGCCTGACGAGACGGCCGAAGG
>NZ_JAKSYN010000153.1:0-25849 GCF_022829565.1 Methylobacterium sp. J-001 | reverse complement strand
AATGATCTCGCCGCTCGATTTCATCCCACTGGCGGAGGAGATCGGTCTGATCGTACCGATCGGCGAGTGGGTCATCCGTCAGGCCTGTCGCGATGCGATGACGTGGCCCACGGGGATGTCGGTCGCGGTGAACGTCTCCCCTGCTCAATTCAAGAGTGACCGGCTGGTCGAGACGATCATCTCGGCACTCGCCAGCTCAGGTCTGTCGGCTAAGCGGCTGGAGGTCGAGATCACCGAGGGCGTCCTTTTGCAGGAGAGTGAGAGGACCTTGCAGACGCTCCATCGACTGCGTGAGCTCGGGGTACGCGTCTCGATGGACGACTTCGGTACCGGCTACTCGTCTTTGAGCTACCTGCGCAGCTTCCCATTCGACAAGATCAAAATCGACAGGTCCTTCGTGAAGGACTTGTCGGGCAAGCCCGATGGGGACGCGATCATCCGGGCGATCGCAGGCCTCGGCAAGAGCCTGGGCATGACCACGGTCGCCGAAGGCGTCGAAACGCCGGAGCAAATGCAGCGCATTCGCGATGAAGGCTGCACCGACGTGCAGGGCTACCTCATCAGCCGGCCAATACCAGCGGATGACCTTTTGCAATTCATCGCAAGCTACCAGCCCTAATCCTGATCCACCTAACTCGTCGGATGTCCCATGAGTGAGCTCTATCGCCTAGTCTACGCCAGCAAAAACCTGTTTCACGGATCTGAGGCTGAACTGACGGCCGTTGTCGGGCAGATACTGGCCGCATCGCAGCGGAACAACGCTCGGGCGGATGTGACCGGAGCGCTGATGTTCAACGCTGGTGCCTTCGCTCAGGTTTTGGAGGGACCAAGACAGGGGGTCGAAGAGACCTTCGAGCGGATCCAGTGCGATGGCCGTCATGGCGACGTGACGGTTCTTCAGTGCGGTCCGACGGAAAGCCGCAACTTCGCGAACTGGTCCATGGCCTACGTCGGCGCGTCCGCCGGGGGGCAAGCACGCTTCAGTCGTCTCGCGGCTGAGAGCGGGTTCGACTTGTCCAGGCTGGACGGTGATGCCGTGTTCGCCATGCTACACGAACTGGTGTTGGAGGAGGAGGGCGTGCCGCGCTCCCTCGTCGCCGCTCCGCCGATCGAACCCGCCGAGGTCCATTCCCCAGCAGGGCTCGATGTCGAGCAACTGAAGGCGGAAATCGCGCAGCTTCGACCGGCTACGGCAGCCACGCTGATGTCATCACCAGCGAGCGATAAGCGGACCCATGAGATTGAGAGTGATGGGCCACGATCCCTTACCACCGGCGATGTGAAGCGCGCGTCGAAGGGAACGACCGACGCTGCCCTCTACGTCCTCAAAGCCGCCCTGGCGAGTGAGCGGCAACGCACGAGCGATCTACGAACTGAGATCGATGCGTTGCAGGTCGCGTTGGCATCCAGCGAGGATCAGCTTGATGCTATGCGGGTAGAACGAGATCGTTGGGCTGGGCGCGCGCAGCTTCTCGCGACGGCGATGGCCCAGGAAGCCGGCGACATCCAGATGACATCTCAGCGCGTCGGCTTGTTTGAAGTACGACTGAACGGGCAGGCGAGTTCGGCAGACGCTGCAGACGTTTTTGCCGCCTGAACACCCCGGCAATGCCGTTCGCGCTGTGCGCCGCGTGCGCCTTCTGGGTCTACGTGTGGCAAAGGCGCTGGCGGTCGTGGAAAGCTTGATAGGTTGCTTTGATGGAGTTCTGGTGAGTGCCGTTCGCCCTGTCGTTGAGGCGTTCAGCGCATGATCGAACGAAAAGCCACCACACGACACCTTGTGGTCGTCCCCGCCCTATGCCTTCGCCGCGACGGATCCGAGTTCCACGCGGTCACCGTGGACATCTCGTCCGAAGGATTGAGACTGCGGTCGGCGACGCTGCCTACCGTCGAGGAGCGCCTAATCTGCAACATCCGCGGCATCGGAGCAGCTCAGGTCTCGGTCGTGTGGGTGGGAAACTGCGACTTCACAGTGCGGATCTTCGGGAAAGCGCCCTCGCCAGGTGAAGTGGCACGGCGCTTCATCGAGCTGGCACGCCGGCAAGCGAAGTTGTCCGATGTCGTGCGCGTCCATAAACGGATCGTCCCGGAGCGTACGGCGGTGGAAGTCGTACTGGCGAATGGTCGGCGTGTGCCCGCGCAGATCCTGAACCTGTCGGCCTCGGGCGTGGCGCTGGCGTTGGATAATCCTCCAGCGGTGGGCGAAGTGATACTCGTTGGGCGACGACAGGCAATGGTCGCCCGTCGAATTGAGCGAGGTATCGGTGCGGCTTTCCTCGAACCGCTCGACGACACAGCCATCAGCGAGCACACTGCGCTTTGAGGCGAAATTTTCAGCTGGTCACGTAAAAACCAGCGATGGCGGCCTTATGCTGTCGCATAATCAAGACAATGCCCCAATTTCGCTGATCTGGTGCGCTATTTACATGCGTATGATCCGGCAGTCGGGAAAACGATCGGATAAGCGACATTACCACGCTATGCACTGGACGCGCATTCAGTTGCGGGAGGCGGATCAACGGAGTTGCCGATAGGAATGGCAGGGTTGGGTGGGTGAACGAACCCGCTCGCGCGGGATGGGTGGCAGCTTCGAGGCTAGCGGATTGACCCGAGCGCCCTGCGCCAATTGAGCGCCGCCCAGCCCGGGCGGACGATCCCGGCTCCCTTACTTCGAGTGGAGCCATCCCATGACCATCCTCGCCGTTCCCGCCGCTGCCGGCGGCTCGCTGCGCCAGCGCCTGATCGACGACATGACCCTGCGCCGGTTCTCCCGGGCGACGCAGCGCAACTACATCCGCGACGTCGGGCGGCTGGCCGCCTTCCTGCGGCGATCACCCGATACCGCGACCGGCGACGACCTGCGCCGCTTCCAGATCGCCCAGCAGGAGGTCGGCCTCGGCGTGCCGACCATGAACGCCATCGTCTCCGCCCTGCGCTTCTTCTTCGTCCAGACGCTCAACCGCCCCGATCTCGCCCGGGGGCTGGTCCGCCTCAACCAGCCGCGCACCCTGCCCGACGTGCTGAGCGCCGGCGAGGTCGGGCGTCTGCTCGATGCCACGGTCTGCCTGAAGCATCTCGCCGCCCTGTCCCTCGCCTACGGCGCGGGACTGCGCGTGGCCGAAGTCGCCGCGCTTCGGATCGGCGATGTCGACTCGACCCGCATGCTCCTGCGGATCGAGCGTGGCAAAGGCGGCCGCGACCGCAACGCCATGCTGTCGGCCGATCTCCTGGACCTGCTGCGGCGCTGGTGGCGCGAGGGGCACCGGCAGGGCGTCCTGCAGCGCCAGGGCTGGCTGTTCCCCGGGCAGGACTGGATACGGCCGATCAGCACGCGCCAGCTGCACCGCGTCGTCGTCGAGGCGGCGCGCTCGGCCGGGATCCCCAAGCGCGTCGGTCCCCATACCCTGCGCCACTCCTTCGCCACCCATCTCCTGGAGGACGGCGTCGACATCCGCGTCATCCAGGTTCTGCTCGGGCACAGCCGGCTCGACACCACCGCCCTCTACGCCAAGGTCGCCACCCGGACGGTGCGGGCCGTGACCAGCCCCCTCGACAGGCTCGCCCTGTTCCACAGGCAGGGGCCCGCGCCGGGCTGAGGCGATGCCCGCCACGACGGGCACGACGACGGCCGCCACCATCGAACTGGCCGACGTCTTCCGCGCCGCCGGTCCAGCCTACCGCGCCGATCAGGCCGGCCATCTGAGCCTGGACACGCTGAAGGTGATGGCGGCGATCGAGCACTGCCGCACGGCCAGCCTCGGCGGCCATGTCGAGGGCTGCGATGCGTGCGGCCACCTGCGCATCGCCTACAACTCCTGCCGCAACCGGCATTGCCCCCGCTGCCAGGGTGCGGCGGCGCGCGACTGGCTCGCCGCGCGCGAGGCCGACCTTCTCCCGGTCGGCTACTTCCACGTCGTCTTCACCCTGCCGGCCGAGATCGCCGCCATCGCCTTCCACAACAAGGCCGCCGTCTACGACCTGCTGTTCCGAGCGGCGAGCACCACCATGATGCGGATCGCCGCCGACCCGAAGCACGTCGGGGCCCGCATCGGTCTCACCGCCGTGCTCCACACCTGGGGCTCGGCCATGACCCACCATCCCCACCTCCACATGATCGTCCCCGGCGGAGGCCTCTCGCCGGACGGGACCCGATGGGTCGCGTCGCGCCCTGCCTTCCTCCTGCCGGTGCGGGTGCTGGGCATGCTGTTCCGCCGCCTGTTCCTCGAAGGGCTCGCCGCCCTCCACGAGGCCGGGACGCTCGTCTTCTTCGGCACCCTGGCTCCGCTCTCGGATCCCAGGGCCTTCGCCCGCGCGCTCGCCCCGGTGCGCAGGAAGCGCTGGGTGGTCTACGCCAAGCCGCCGTTTGCCGGGCCGAAGGCCGTGCTCGCCTACCTGGCGCGCTACACCCACCGCGTCGCAATCTCCAGCCGACGCATCCTCGCCTTCGACGGGGCGAGTGTCAGCTTCCGCGTCAAGGACTACCGGCGCGACGAGGCCGGACGGCCGCGGGTCATGACCCTGTCGGCCACGGAGTTCATCCGGCGCTTCCTGCTCCATGTCCTGCCGCGCGGCTTCCACCGCATCCGGCACTACGGCCTCCTCACGGGCGCAAACCGGAAGGCGGGCCTGGCCCACATCCGCGCGATCCTCGGCGTCCCGGCCCCGCCTCGCCCCACCGCCGACGCGCCCGATCCGCAGGACAGCCCCGGCAAGGCCCGCTCGCCTTGCCCCTGCTGCGGCGGTCCCATGATGATCGTCGGGTCCTTCGCGGGCTGGCATCAGCCCCGGGGGCCGCCGTTCCGCTCCACGTCGCACCGGGCCGGTTCGCCATGACCCGGCATGGCCTGACGCCGCCAACCACCCGCGGAGCCGCGCCCCGGGGCATGCCTCACCGTGTGCCGAATGCCAGGATGGGCCGCGCAACCGCGATCGTCGAACCCCGGTCGGCTTCGCCAAGACCCGGGGGCCCGCCAGTCCGGCAGCCCTCAGCCTCGCAACCGGCGAGGTTTGCCCACCGTTGCTCCGCCCCTGGGGGCGACGCCTAACCCAAATCCCCATAGGACCGCCCGCCATCCCGCGGGTTCGTTCATCCACGACTTTCGTACGCCTCGCGGCGACCGAAACTCTTCAGGGTTTCCGCCGGTCCGCTTCTGAGCACAATCTTGATGAAGCGGACGTTGCCGTCCCGCCTGCCCCCCGATCCAACGCAGCCCCTCTGAAGGTGCGTTTGTCAGCAACTTAGCTGGTCCCGAAGAACCGACCGCCCTGGTGTTTGACCAGCGGTTCGACGATTGCGGGCGGGAGGGCTGACATCTGCGATCAGAGACCCGCGGCTGCCAGCACCTCGTGCATCGTCTGGGGCGGCCGGCCCAGCAACCCCTCCAACGCAGGGTCGGTCGCCGCGAAGTCCCCCCCGGCGCGCGGCCTGGAACGTCCCAAGCAGCATGTTGGCGTAGAGGGCAGGCATCCCGCCTGCGATCTTCGCGTCTCGCCATTCCACGTCGCCGATGACGGTGTGGCGCACGGCGCGCCCGGTCACCTCCGAAGCGATCGCCGCCACCTCGGCCATGGTCACGGCCCGGCCCGCCGTGAGCGGGGGCGTCGGGCCGTCCCACCCGTCTCCCGCCGCCAGGATCGCCGCGTCGGCCTCCGCCAAATCGGCGCGCGCCGTCCAGGCGACTAGCCCGTCTTCGGGCGTGCACAGTTCCCCGGCGCGCAGCCCGTCGCCAACCATGAAAAGGCAACTCTCGGCGTAGAAACCGTGGCGCAGCGCTGTCCACGACCCGCCGCCTGCCAGGTCCGTCTCCGTGCCGGCGTGCTGGTCGGCGGGCGGGAAGGACGAGCCGAGCCGTGCGCCGGCATGGCTCGTGTATAGGATCCGTCGCACACCGACGGCGCGGGCCGCGGCGATGGCGGTGCGGTGCAGGCGCAGCGCCTCCTCGCCGAGCTTGTTGGCCGAGACGATCAGCACCTGGTCCGAACCCTCGAACGCCGCGCGCAGGCTGGCCTCGTCCGCAAAGTCGGCTTGGCGGACCGCGACGCCCTGCCGGGCGAGGTCGGCGGCCTTGCCAATGTCCCGAACGCTGACCGCGATCCGCTCGGTCGGCACGCGGCGCAGCAGGTCCTCGACGACGGCCTTGCCGAGTTGGCCAGTGGCCCCTGTGACGACGATCATGCACAGTCCTCGTAACGATGGAAACATTATCGCTGTATCAACGATTTCGGTCGCCTTCAATCGCCGCTACCGATCCGATCATACCGATGCTACACCGCGCCATGAACGATGGACTGGACGGCGGGGACGATAGGCAGGACGCCCGGGCGCGCATCCTGGCGGCGGCGTCCGAGCTGATCGCTGACGGCGGCGTGGTGGCCCTGACCACCCGGGCCGTGGCCAAGGCGGCGGCGGTGCAGGCACCGACGCTCTACCGCCTATTCGGGGATAAGCGCGGACTGCTCAACGCTGTGGCCGAGCATGGGCTGGCGACTTTCCTCGCGCGCAAGCGGGCGGTGCCGCCGCACCCCGACCCGGTCGAGGGCCTGCGTGAGGCCTGGGACGCCTACATCGCCTTTGGGCTGGCCCACCCGGCGGTGTTCGCGATCACCAACGAAATAGGCGCGCCGGCCTCCGGGTCGCCGGCCATGCTCGCCGGCCTCGCGATCCTGCGCGAGCGGGTGGGGCGGATCGCGCGGGCCGGTCGGCTGCATGTGCCAGTGGAGCGCGCGGTGGCGCTGATCCACGCCGCGGGCGTCGGCACGGTGGCGACCCTGCTCGCGACGGACGAGGACGTGCGCGACCCGCAGCTCTCGCCCCTGGCGCGCGACGCGGTGTTCGCCGCGGTCGTCGGCGACCCGCCCGCGCCGGACGGGGTCGGCTTGGCGTCCCTGGCGGTCGGCCTGCGCGCGCACCTCGCCGCGGCCGCAGCGCTGACGCCGGGCGAGCGCCTCCTGATGAACGAGCTGCTGGGCCGGCTCTCAGAGCCGACCGAAGCCGAATGACCGCTCCAGGGCCTCGAGTTGACGATAGCCCCCACCCAACTCGAAGTTGCCGGACGGCTGGCGAACGACCGCTTCCGGCAAGCGTCGATCGCGTCCCTAGCGGCCGGATTGAGTCGATACCGGACGGTCCGCTTCGCGTGAGGCTATAGCAATCGCCACCAATGTCGGAAATTCCATCGAATAAGCAACATCGCCACTCACGCTACCTGGCGTTGAGTTCCAATAGGGCTTGCGTAGTGGAACGGCTTCGCTGGAACTCAGCCGTGCCGTGCATAAGGGCGATCTGAAAACTATCAGCGGGACAGACATAGCTCGTTGGTCTAATGGCGACCAATCGCAGGCACTGACGTCGATTAAAGGATCCGCTCGACTGCGACCAGCAAACGCTCAGGTCCACGCAGGGTCGCCGGACGCCGGTAGGGTGGAGGATCCTCGATCAAGCGCGGAGCCTTGAGGCGGCGAGCCAGCGCAGTGAGCGCGGCCTCAGCTTCGAACCGGCCCAGAGGCGCACCGACGCAGTAGTGCATGCCGCCGCCGAAGCCGAGGTGGCGGGTGCCGATGCGATCCGGATCGAAACGATCCGGATCGGTGAACGCGGCCGGGTCGCGATTTCCAGCAGCGAGCATCAGGATGAGAGCCTCCCCCTCGGGGATCGTAGTGCCGGCGATGTCGATGGCGCTGAGCGTCTTGCGGCTAACGAGCTGCACCGGCGGGTCGTAGCGCATCACCTCCTCGATCACGCGCACGGCTCGGCCTGGGTCGGCACGTAGGCGCTCCAGCTCGCGCGGATGGCGCAGTAGCGTGAGCCAAGCGTTGGCGATCAGGTTCACCGCGGTCTCGTGACCGGCGACGAGGATCAATATCGCGGTCGAGATTAGATCGAAGTCGCCCATCCGGTAGCCGTCAGCAGTGGCCTGGTTGGCCAACCCCGAGAGCAGGTCGTCGCGCGGCCGGCGGCGCTTTTCGGCGATGAGGTCGGCGAGGTAGTCCGAGATGGCATCGAAGGCCCTAGCGTTCTCCATACGGGTCTCTTCGCTGACCGCGACACCGGGTTCGACCGCTGTGGCGAGCTGGCTCGACCAGTCGTGGAACCTGGCCTCATCGCCTACCGGCACGCCGAACAGTTCGCAGATCACCGCGACCGGAAGCGGGTAGGCGAGATCTTCGACGACGTCGATCTCCTGAGCACCCACCTTGCGGTCGAGCATCTCGGCGACCAGCCGTTCGGAGCGGATGCGCATCGCGTGGACGCGCTCGGGGGTGAATTGCTGAACGGTGGCGGCGCGCAGAACATCGTGCGCGGGCGGGTCGCGGAACAGGAACGGCTGGTGCCGGTCAGTGATCCGATCCTTGATCGGGTTGACGAGGTAATCGGTGATCGGATTGCCGACGGTCGGCCGCTTCGTCGGCGGCTGGGTCTCGACGCTGAGGCGGGGGTCGTTCTGCAGACGCGTGATGGCGTCGTGGCTCGCCGCCACCCATACGCTTCGTGCTTCGTCGCCCGACGCACCGCCCCCCTCTCCCACGTCGTCTTGGCGCAAGATCCCGGTCTGCCGCAGCTGGGCGTAGAGCGGGTACGGGTCGACGCGGTTGGCGTAGTCCTTGATCTGCCCGAGAAGGCTGGGGTCGGCCATGGCGTGTCCGCGAACTGGCGTCAGGAGAAGCCCGGCGCGAGGATGTCGAGCGCACCGGACCGGTCGGTGGCCGCACCCGCGGGCGGGAAGGGCGCGCTCTCGGCGATGAGTGCGGCGTAAGCCGGTAGCCAGCGCCCACAATCGATCGATACGGCAGCGATGCACCGCCCGGCCCGGCCGTAGAGGGCGAGGAAGCGACCCGTAGCCGGGTCACCGTGCGCGATCGTCATCGCATCCGCCCCATCCGTGAGGCCAACAGACTTGATCGTGACACCCGCTTGCCCGGACCAGAAAGCCGGCAGCGCTGCGTAGCCCTGTCCAGGCTTGCCATCGGCGAGCAAACGGCCGGCATGCACGCCCTGCGCAACCGCATGACCCCAGTGCTCCACAGCGATGCGGCGGCCGCCGTAGAGCGGGTGTGGGAAGCGCGCGACGTCGCCTGCCGCCGCGATCGCGGGGTCGGGTCGCCCATCCACGTCGAGGACATAGCCGTCTGCATCACAGTCGACCCCGCCTGCGTCGAACGACAGACCGGATCCATCGAGCCACTCGGTGTTGCGCACGGCGCCGAGCGCGGTCACCGCTATGTCGGCGTCGATTGTCGTGCCATCGACGAGGTGCGCGCGTACGAGCCGGCCGTCCGCCCCCTCCAACCACTCGACCTCGGCTCCGAGACGCAAGTCGACCCCGCGGACCTCGTGCATCGCACCAAGGATTGCGCCGAGATACCGACCAAATGCGCGGGCGAGCGGCGCCGGGCCCAATTGCACCAGGGTCACCGGCAGGCCGAGTTGCCGACAGGCGCTCGCCACCTCACAGCCGATCAGCCCACCGCCGATCACCAGCACGCGCCTCGGGCCTCGAGTGAGCGCCTTACGCAGGGCGACCGCGTCGTCCCGACCACGCAAGGTGTGGACTCCGGCGAGCCTGCCCTCGTGCGGGTTCGGCCAGGGCCGGGCGCGGGTTCCGGTAGCGATCAGCAGACGGTCGTAGGCCAGTGCGGTCCCATCCGCGAGGTGAACCATCCGGACCGTACGATCCAGACGCACAGCCGGACTGCCGAGATGCCAGTCGACGTCTTCACCGAGGCTGCTCGGCAAGGTGGTGGCATCCGGGGCGATCTCGCCGGTCAGGACGTGCTTCGAGAGTGGCGGCCGGTCGTAAGGACGGTAGGGCTCCTTGCCGATGATCGTGAGCGAGCCCAAGAAACCTGCTTCGCGCATCGCCTCGGCCCCGCGTAGGGCCGCGAGGCCTGCACCGACCACCACCGCACGGCCGGGCTGACTATGTCCCATCGCATGTTTTCCCCTGGCCCTGATCCTCGACCCGGATCGCTTGCACGGGACAGGCGACGCGCGCCTGCTCGATATCGGCGCGGGCGCGCGTCGTAGGAGCAGGATCGTAGAGCAGCGCCTCGTGCCCCTCGATGCGGAAATGACTTGGTGCTGCGTAGCAGCATTGAGCGTAGGCCTGGCACAGATTGAGGTCGACGCTCACCCGAAGGCCGGGCTGCGGGGCACGAGCGGACATGCTTGGCAACTACGACCCACCGTACCGGTTCCGCTTTCTCCCTAAATGACCCTTCATATAAGGGCTTTTCCTGCATTCGAACGTTGGCGTTCCGCGAGGAGAGACGCCGATGGTCGATGAAACGCGTCACATACAGATGCGGCAGATCGTGGCTGGCCTGTCCGAGGGCGTGATCCTGATCGAGCCGGATCAGACCATCGCCTACGCGAACACCGCCGCCGTGATGATGCATGGAGTTGCCGACGTCGGCGATCTCGGCGCCACCGTGTCCGAGTACCGCGCGAACTTCACGCTGCACTACCGCAATCATCGGGAGATCGGCCCGCTGCAGCATCCCCTCGACCGGGTGCTCGCCGGCGAGGTGTTCCGCGACGTCGTGGTCGAGTTGGTCCCAAAGCGGGATCCCACACACAGGTGGATGCATCGCATCCGTAGCCTGGTGACCATCGACACGGATGGCACGCCGAGTGGCCTCGCCCTGGTGATGCAGGACGTGAGCGAGCGCTACCAGGCCGAGGCCCGGTTCGAGCGGATGTTCAACGCCAACCCGGCCCCGGCGATCATCTGCCGGATCGCCGACCTGCGCTTCGTCCGGGTCAACCACGGCTTTCTCGACCTCACCGGGTACCATCGCGACGATGTGCTCGGCCGGAGCTTCTGCGAGATCGACCTGCTACGCCAAGCCGAGCGGCGCGAGCTGGCGATCCATCGCCTGCACGCAGGCCGCACCATCCCGCAGATGGAGGCTCAGCTCGCAACGCCTTGTGGGAAGGGCCGCTACGTGATCGTGGCCGGGCACGCGATCGAGATGCCAGGTCCGGGCGGCGTCGAGCCGTGCATGCTGTTCACCTTCGCCGACCTGGAGGATCGCCGGAAGGCCGAGATGGCCCTGCGCCACAGCGAGGAGCGCTTCGCCAAGGCGTTCGACCTGTCACCGGTGCCGAGCGCGTTGATGGACGCGGACGGGTTGGAGATCACCAGCGTCAACCAAGCCTTCGTCACCACCTTCGGGCACGCCCCTGAGGCCGCGGGTGGCCAGTCGCTCGCCGACCTCGCGCTCTGGGTTGACCGCGTCGAGCAGCGCAAATTCTCCCGGGATTTGAGACGGCTCGGCAGCGTTCGTGGCTTCGAGGCCACGCTGCAGGATGCGGCTGGCACCGAGATCGACTGCCTCGTCTCGGCCGAGCGGGTGAGCATCAACGATGAGGCCTGCGTCCTGTGCGTCGTGCAGGACATCACCGCCCGCAAGCGCTCGGAGCGCGAACTGATCACCGCCATCGAGGCGGTGATGGCGGACGCATCGTGGTTCAGCCACGGGGTGATCGACAAGTTGGCGACCCTGCGTCAACCGTCACGCTCTGCCCGGCCATCGCTCGGAGTCGAGAACCTGACGATCCGCGAGCAGGACATGCTCACGCGGATCTGCCAGGGCGCCACCGATCGGGAGATCGGTGCCGAACTGAAGCTGTCGCCGAACACGGTGCGCAATCACGTCTCCGGGCTGTACCGCAAGCTCGGGGTCAACCGCCGCAGCGCGGTGGTGGTGTGGGCGCAGGAGCGCGGGATCGGGCCGAACACGCGGCACCGACGCTAAAATCGATGAAAACCGTGACAGAACTACCAAGTCCATTTAGTGCAATCGTACTTTATGTAAATCGTCGGAACTTCAAGTAGATTATCTGATTACGCAGTGGTAGCTCTGCTCACGCGAGCATCTCGGAAGATCATCCCGATGGGTTGATACGAGGAGATCCGCGTGGCCGGGCGTCGGAAGGTGCTATCGCCCGATCATATTCGGGCGCTGATCAAGGAAGCCATCGGCATCATCGAGGGCGACCACGCGATCCAGGCGGAAGCCGCCGCCGAGATCGCTGCCCTCGAAGTCGCACACACGTCGTCGAACACCAAGCCGAGGCCAAAGCGCTCGACCCGCATGTGATGCTGGGGCGCGTGCGGACACATGGGCCGCAGCCGCAGCTTCTGCACGCCCTCGATGATCCTGCAGACGATTATGCTGTGGCGCGACCATGGCCTGGTTGGCCGTCGTCAGGTGCTCCGACGCCAGACAAACCCACTTCCGCCGCTCCCGGCCGAAGATCGAACCACACTGAACTGAGAGTACTGAGCATGGCGTTGACACCCGACACCACCCGTCCGGCCTACGACCGCGATCTCCCCACTGCCAGCCCGGTCACCCCCGCGGAGGACATGCGCACGATGGCGGTGCACTCCATCTCCTGGGGCGCGGTGTTCGCCGGTGCTGTGATCGCGCTGGTCGCCCAGGTCATCTTGAACATGGTCGGGCTGGGCATCGGGCTCTCGACCGTCGACCCGGCCGGCAACGGCACCCCGACCGCGGGAAGCCTATCCTCGAGCGCTGGGATCTGGTTCGTGATCTCCGGCATCCTCGCCTCCACCGCGGGCGGTTGGCTCGCCGGGCGCCTTTCGGGCAAGCCGGCCAACACCACCACCGCCTACCACGGGCTGATCGCCTGGGCGGTCTCGACGCTGGTCGTCGTGTACCTGCTGTCCTCGGCGGTCGGCGGCGTCATCAGCGGCGCGTCGAGCGCGGTGTCGAGCACGCTCGGTGGTGCCGGCAACCTGATCGGCGGCTCGGTGAAGACCGCTGCACAGGCCGCCGCCCCGTCGCTGCCAGGCATGGATAACCCGTTCTCGAACATCGAGAGCCAGGTCCGCAATGGCACCGGCAATGATCCGGAGGCCCTGAAGAACGCCGCCGTCAGCGCGATGCGTGCGGCGGTGACCGGCGACGCCGCCCAGCAGAAGAATGCGCAGGAGAAGGCTGCCCAGGCTCTCGCTAAGGCGCAGAACATCCCGGTCGATCAGGCCCGGACCCAGGTCGCCCAGTACGTGCAGCAGTTCAACGACACGGTCGCGAAGACCAAGGAGCAGGCCAAGCAGGCGGCCGATGCCGCCGCCCGTGTCGGCGCACAGGGGGCGCTCTACGGTGCCTTGGCGCTGATCCTGGGAGCGCTGTCGGCCTTCTTCGCGGGTCGTGGCGCCGCCGTCGACCCAGTCGTGAGCCGCGCCGCGATGACCACCACGACCCAGCGTCGGGTGTGACCATGAGCGATCCCGCCGCCACCGAACCGCACCTCCTAGGGATGCTGGGCGAACACGCGGCGGAGATCGCCGTCGGCGAGACCGTAACGCTCCCGCTGATCGCCGAGACCGCCCGCATCGACAAGCGGGCGGTGGAGACCGGGCGAATGCGGGTCTCGACCCGGACCGAGACCACCGACCAAATCCTGCGCGAGACCCTGCACAGCGACATGGTTGGGGTCACCCGAGTGGCCATCAACCGGACGCTGTCCGAGGGCGAGGTGCCCCCGGTGGTCCGTGAGGAGGGTGGGGTGACGATCATCCCGGTCCTGGAAGAAATCCTCGTCGTCGAGAAGCGCCTCGTCCTCAAGGAGGAGGTGCACATCCGCCGGACCACGGCGGGTGAGGAGGTCGAGGTGCCGGTGACGCTGCGCAGGCAGCACGCCGTGGTCGAACGCGTGTCCCCGGATGGGCACGTCACGCAGCAGAGCATCCCACAACCTGCCGAGGAGACGAAATCATGAGCCAGACCATCACTGCATTGTACGACGTGCTGAGCCAAGCCGAGGCCGCGCAGGCCAAGCTGGTCGCCGCCGGGATCCCGCAATCCGCGATACGGCTCGTGCCGGGCAATCGGACCGGCACGAGCCGTATCGCGACCGCACCGGCGCGCGACGAAAGCTTCTGGGGGTCGTTGAAAGACATGTTCATGCCGGAGGAGGATCGGCATACTTACCAGGAAGGATTGAGCCGCGGCGGCACGATGCTAACCGCCACAGTCGAACAGGCGCAGATCGAGACCGCCTACGATATCCTGGAGCAGCACGGCTCAGTCGATCTCGACGAGCGCGAGGCGACGTGGCGCAAGGAGGGCTGGAGCGGCTACACTGGTGAGACGGCAGCGGGCGCGACGGCGACCACCGGTGCGCTGCGCAACCCGACCACGGCCGAGGTAGCCGGCGGCATTCCGGCGACGGGCGGCACGGCGGCGTTCGCGGCCGGTGGGCGCGATGGCATGGCAAACCGCGAGACGGTCGCGGGTACGGCGGGTGATACCGAGTATATCCCGGTGGTCGAGGAGCGCTTGAACGTCGGCAAGCGCGTGGCCGACAGCGGTCGCGTGCGGGTGCGCTCCTACGCCGTCGAGAATACAGTGAGCGAGGACGTAACCCTGCGCGACGAGACCGTGCACGTCGACCGCCGCGCCGTCGATCGCGCGCCGACCCCAGTCGATGAGGCGTTGTTCGCCGAGAAGACGATCGAGGCTACCGAGATGCGCGAGCAGGCGGTGGTGTCGAAGGAGGCCCGGGTGGTCGAAGAGGTCGGGATCCGCAAGCAGGCCGCTGACCGGGTCGAGACGGTGTCGGACACGGTCCGCCATACCGAGGTCGAGGTCACGGACGAGCGCGGTAACACCAGCCGCACGGGTACGACTGGAAGCACCACTGGGACCGATCCGCGCAAGCCGCTCTGATATCGCCCTGGACGAAAGCGGCGAGGCGACGGTGTGCCTGCCCCGCCGCTACTCATACTGAAATCGTCTTCCTACCTCGCACTCAAATCGAAGTTTGGGGTGGGCAGCGGCTATGATACACAACGCCGGGGTCGTCAGCCGGCGCTTGATCTGGCGATTGCCCCAGCATGTATGCAGAACCGGGATTTCACCACGATCCGACGGGGCATGAAAATTGGACGCTGCAGGCATAGTCGTCGGCATCCATGGCCTTGAGAACAAGCCCCCGCGTGATGAGAAGTGGCGGTGGTGGAGAGCGGCTGTCGCTGAGGGTTTACTACGGAATTGCGGCCAGGATGGCGGAGAATTCCCGTTCGAGTTCGTGTACTGGGCTGATCTACGCTACGACTACCCGCTCCTCGGCGACGCCAACGACGAGCCTTACCGACCCGACGAGGAGTCCGGACCATTCCCACGCCTTGAGCCGGGATCTGACGCGAGCTTGAACGACGGTATCGTCGGTAAGGTCTACCGCGGCTTGGCCGCACTCCAGACGGCGACGGGAGCGACGCCAATCGACGACGCGATCCTCGAACATCGCTTCGACGACCTGTGGCACTACCATTCCGAGACTCCGTTCGCCCGACAGGTCCGGCGTCGGCTCATCGTTGTGCTCGAACAGCATGCCGGGAGGCGCACGCTCTTGGTCGCGCACTCGATGGGTTCAATCATCGCATACGACGCCTTACGCATGCTCGAACGCGAGGCGCCATCGGTGCGAGTCGAGCATCTCGTGACGTTGGGCTCACCCCTCGGACTCGCGGAGGTGAGGGCGAAGATCGGAGAGGAGAACGGTGAGGCTCGGGTCCCCAACAACGTGGATCGCTGGACGAACATGGCCGACAATCGCGACCTCGCCGCGGTGGCCGGTGAACTCTCGGACACCTTCGTGCCCAGCGACCGCGGTGTTGGCGTGACGGACATGGCGGTGGTGAACGCCTACCTGCGCCCGAACGGGTCAGCGAACCCGCACAAATCCTATGGCTATCTTCGGACGCCAGAGTTGTCTGAGCTGGTACTCGGCTTCACGTCGTACGAACGCGCCGATAGCGAGCAAGGGTAAACCGCTGCTCTGACAATCGTGAGCAGCACTCGTGGCCAAGATCCCATCCAGAGGTTCAACGTAGGCAGCGCGGTGATAATTCGTTACAATATAGCTTGCATAATGGAATGGCTTCGCTGGAATTGGACGGCTTTTGTTGCCTAATAAAACGGCAATTATTGAGGTTTTTAGCGTTGATTTGGCATGGTTAGACTTCTTATCCCCGGCGATCTCTAAGATGAGATCGTTTTGCTCCCGCCACCGCCTCGGCCCCGTCCGAAGGGCGGGCGTCCTCCAATCGAGAACCGGGCCGCACTGACGGATATCCTGTTCGTGCTGCGCTTAGGCCTGCCGTGGGGGATGCTGCCGGCCGAGATGGGCTGCGGCTCCCGCATGAGTTGCTGGCGGCGGCTGCGGGACTGGCAGGCGGCGGGTGTGTGGAGCCGTACGCCTCTGGTGAAGGCCGCGGTTGAGAGCATCGCACTCAGCGGTGAGGCCTGACCTTAATGCTGGCGTTAAGGTCAGCGGGTCGGGACGATGCGGGGCGAGCTACTGGAGAACGCCGAACGGCGGCGGCGCTGGTCGTTCGATGACAAGGTGCGGATCGTCGAAGCATCGTTCGAGACCGGCGTGTCGGTGTGTTCGGTGGCGCGCCGGTACGGGATCGCCCAGGGCCTGCTGTTCACGTGGCGTCGTCAGGCTCGGGAAGGCCGTTTGGGAGGGGACGAGCAGGCCCCGGTCTTCGTGCCCGTCGCGATCACCCCGGAGCCGTCACTTCCTGTTCCCACCCAGCAGTCGGATGATCCGCGTGCTCCAGCGCCGCTGCGTCGGCCTCGGCGCAAGAGCGGCGTCATTGAGATCGATCTCGGCGGCGGTCGGCGTCTCAAGGTCGACAGGGACGTCGATGCCGCGGCGCTGCGTCGAGTGCTCGATGCCCTGGAGGGCCGATGATCCCGCTGCCGGCCAACGTGCGGGTGTGGCTGGCCACCGGCCACACCGACATGCGCAAAGGCTTTTCCAGTCTCGGCCTGATCGTCCAGGAGACGCTCAAGCGCGACCCCCATGGCGGGCATCTGTTCGTGTTCCGAGGACGGCGTGGCGACCTGATCAAGGTGATCTGGCACGACGGCCAGGGGGCATGCCTGTTCACGAAGCGGCTCGACCGCGGCCGTTTCCTGTGGCCCTCGGTGGCCGACGGAGCCGTGACGATCTCGACGGCGCAACTCGGCTACCTGCTCTCTGGGATCGACTGGCGGATGCCGCAGGAGAGCTGGCGTCCTGGCGCCCTGGACTGAGGATAACGCGTTACAACACTTGAGGAATATGCTCTTCTCTCCAGCGGGCCGAATGCGCCCGAGCCCCCGCCGCTTCCCACGGACCTTGCCGCCGCCCATGCCATGATCCTGGCCGAGCGGGCGGCCCGGCTCGCCTCGGAGATCGCGGTTGAACGGCTGAAGCTGGAGGTCGCCCGGCTGCGGCGAGAACGGTTCGGGACCTCCTCGGAGCGCAGCGCCCGGATCGACCAGCTCGAACTCGTCCTGGAGGATCTGGAGGAGACGCTGGCCGAGACCCAAGCGCAGGCGGCTGCCGAGCCCGAAGCGCTCTCCGGTGCAGCTTCCTCAAGGCGCAAGCCCGCCCGCCGGCCTCTCCCCGAGCACCTGCCGCGCGAGCGCATCGTCCATCCCGGCCCGACGACCTGCGCCTGTTGCGGTGGGACGCGCCTTCGCCCCCTCGGCGAGGACGTCACCGAGACCCTGGAGCGGATCCCCGCGCGCTGGGCCGTGATCCAGCACGTGCGCGAGCGCTTCTCGTGCAGCGATTGCGAGACGATCGCGCAGACCTCGGCCCCCTTCCACCCGATCCCCCGCGGACGAGCGGGCCCAAACCTTCTCGCCGAGGTGATGATGGCCAAGTTCGGCCTGCACCTGCCGCTGCATCGCCAGAGCCAGCGCTTTGCCCACGAGGGCGTGCCGATCGACGTCTCGACGCTGGCCGGCTGGGTCGGAGCGGTGACGCGCGCCCTGTCGCCCCTGGTCGCCCGGATCGAGGCTCATGTTCGAAGAGCTGAGCGCCTGCATCTCGACGACACGCCCGTACCGGTCCTGGCCAAGGGCAAGACCTGCACGGGGCGGCTCTGGACGGTGGTGCGTGACGACCGTCCCTTCGGTGGTCCCGAACCACCGGCTGTGGCTTACTTCTACTCCCCCGACCGCTCTGGCGCGCATGCCGAGACCTGGCTGGGCGACTTCCACGGCCTCGTGCAGGCGGATGCCTTCTCCGGGTTCGGTCGGCTGTACGAGCCCGGTCGCAAACCAGGCCCGCTCCGCGAGGCGGCCTGCTGGGCGCATGCCCGGCGCAAGTTCTTCGAGCTGGCTGACCTGAGGAAGGCTCCGATCGCCATCGAGGCGGTGGCGCGGATCGACGCGATCTTCGCGGTCGAGCGCACCATCAACGGCCTGGGACCGGACGAGCGCCGTGCGCATCGAAGCGCCCGCTCGGCCGCCCTCGTCGCCGAGTTGAAGGCGTGGCTGCTGGCCAACCGCGCCAAGCTCTCGGCCAAGGCTCCGGTGGCGCGAGCGATCGACTACATGCTCAAGCGCTGGAGCGCCTTCATCCTCTTCCTCGACGACGGGCGCGTTTGCCTCTCAAACAACGCCGCCGAACGCGCGATCCGGCCCATCGCGGTAGGCCGCCGCAACTGGACCTTCGCCGGCTCGGATGCGGGCGGCCATCGCGCCGCGGCCCTCTACACGCTGATCGAGACCGCCAAGCTCAACGGCATCGATCCGCAGGTCTGGCTCGCCGACGTCCTCAACCGCCTGCCTGACCATCCGGCTCTACGCATCGACGATCTGTTGCCGTGGAACTGGACCCAACATCAGCCCAGGCAGATTGCCGCCTGACACCCCATCGGAAGCACGACCGCGGCCTTCACCGCAGGCGTACGTGGAGCCGCCTGCATCGCGTGCTTCTGGAGCGCCTGCACGCAGTGGGTGAGATCGACTGGAACCGGGCTTGCCTGTCATGCAGATTGCCGGCGTCGATCACGGTCTCCATGAGCATGTTCTGCGCCATCGCCAGTTGCTTGCGTAGCTCGGCGTTCTTAGCCTTAAGGGTGAGCAGGATTGCCGCTACGTCATCGCCTATTTGGCACCCGCCGCTCGCATCCGGGATGTCGGGCGTAGAACTGACATAGTTACCGCGTCGACAAGGTGCTGGGTCGGGACTCGTCGGCGTAGGCCTCGTCAACAGCAGAACTCGCGGACGCGCGCGCCGCCGTTTTCTCCAGGTCTGCGCCCAGTCGGATCACATCCTCGTTATAAAACCGAGGATATGGAATATTTTTGGCTGGCGTTAACGATTTAAATTCAATATTCATTCAGACGATTGGTAAATCTATGGTGGCGCCAGTGCTGAATAACAACTGGAAATTGTTTCCGACATTTCTGGTGTGTGCCGCAGCTTCCCTGACCATAGCCGGTCACGCTATCGCTGGCTTGCCGGACCCGGACCACCTTATATCGCAGAAAGGTAAGCAGTTCGGACCGCGGGACGTGGCTCTGCGTATCGGTGAGCACATCACCATCATCAACGACGATGCCAACTTCGTCCACCATGCCTACGTCGACACCGAGGAGTTCGCGTTCGACTCCGGCGATATCGAACCTGGGGCCAGGACCGTAATTACCTTCCCGCAGGAAGGCGACTTCACCGTCCTGTGCGGCGTTCATCCGAAGATGAGGCTCGCCGTCCGCGTTCGGTAGGCGGATCACCGCTGAGATCCACCCGCCGACCCCGCCTCAGATCACCGGCAGGCCGGCGAGGCCTTCGTACAGGGCCTCGTGGCCGACGTAGTACAGCGCCAGGAAGGTTGCGAGCGCACCACCGTAGTAGGCCGGCGCCCACGTGATGTCGCGGACCCGCACCGCGGTGCGCACGTCGTCGGCGGCGATGCCGAGCAGCACCACGATGATCCCGGAATGCCCGATCGCGTCGACCTTGCCGAACTCGAACACCGCCGAGACGAAGATCGCGGCCAGGATGATCGCCGCGGCGCGTCGCACCAGCGGGGTCCAGAGCAGCGCGAAGGCCAGGGTGAACTCGATGACGCCGGCCGCCTGCATGAACAACTCGGGCGTCGCGCCCATGGTCATCTGTGGCTTGGCAGCGAGCAGCGGATCGGTCCACTGCGGGTAGGCCCACTTCTCGACCGAGGCCCACATCAGCGTGATGGCGGCGGTCCAGCGCACGATGTCGAGCGGACGCAGGCCGAAGGGCTTCAGGTTGAGACCTTGGCAGACGAGGTAGACCGCCACCCCGAGGAACACCGGGTAGTCGGCGAGGTGGAACACGCCGTACTGCGCGGTGGCGAAGCTGAATAGGAAGACGATGCCCAGGCCGGTGAGCGGCATGGTCCGGCGCCAGATCAGGCAGGCGGCCAGCGCGAGCTGGAACCACGGGATCCAGGCGATGTCAGTCTTGAGCTCCGGGGTGAGGATGATACCACCCATCCCCCACAGCGAGACGAAGAAGAAGCCCAGCGTGGCGCGGACCAGCAGCTCGGTGTCGGTTCGGACCCGGGAGGTCACACGATCCAGCGCGTTGAGCAAGGCGCCGCCCAGCGGCGTGCCCTCGGCCAGGCACCCAAACATTAGGCACAAGATGGCCAGACCAGCGAGCCACTCGAAGTCAGCGCACAGCACCTGCTCGAGGCCGCGCGGCTGCCCGGCGACGTCGTAGGCGCAGAACCATTTCACGTGAGCGCTGGCGGAGCTCGTACCGGCGAGGAGGGCCAAGGGTGGGGCTGCGAGGCTTGCCAGCGCGCGCGTACCCAGGCGACGCGTGAGCCTGAGCGCCGAGACCCGAACCATGATGACCTCGAAAGACGTGGCGGGCACCGCCCCGCCTACGTATTTCCTCACAAAGCTAAGCTTCGCGCCAATGAATTGTTAACCTATGTTGCGCGATGGTTAATAGTGACGCTGACCGTG
Source organism: Methylobacterium sp. J-001 (assembly GCF_022829565.1). Lineage (NCBI taxonomy): Bacteria > Pseudomonadati > Pseudomonadota > Alphaproteobacteria > Hyphomicrobiales > Methylobacteriaceae > Methylobacterium > Methylobacterium sp. J-001. The sequence goes on along the minus strand of NZ_JAKSYN010000153.1, from coordinate 5,077 downwards.
AATTCAAAACACGAAGGCGTTCAGGTCGGCGCTTGGGATCTCGCCGCAGCAAGAAGCAGACGTCGGCCCAAATTAAGAACGTAGGGCAAGGTGAAGGTCCCACCTTCCAGAGCAGCGTCAGGCCTACGAGCCGTTCGACCAGCTCAGCAGATGGATTGAATTTTACGCATTGCCCGGCCGCTCTCTCACCACCTCACGTGCCAGCGTCGTGCCGCAGTACGAGGCAGATTATGCGCGCTTATAGAACCGGTATGTCCGTCGTCGTCTTGGCTATCGCGCTCGCCGCGGCGGGATCGGCTCGCGCAGACCTGTCCAGCACTATCAGGATCGTGCTGCAGAAGGGGCGGCACTACGATCCCACTGACCTGTTCCTACACAAGGGCGACACCATTACCCTGGTCAACGGCGACGACAGCGCGGTGCATCACGCCTTCATCGAGGCCGATCGGTTCGCGTTCGATGCCGGCGACCAAGAGCCGGGCAAGCAGGCCACGCTGACACTGAAGCAGCCCGGGGACTTCATCATCCAGTGCGGCATCCACCCGAAGATGAAGCTTACCCTACACGTACAGTAGCTGCTGACCTCCACGGCGCGCGGCGCTCACGCATTCGTTTAGGCTACGGGCCTGAACGCTGTAGCCACGGGCTGGAACGCTCGGATGAGATCGTCGTCCAATTGCCCGGTCATGCTCTGCAGAAGACCATAGGCCTTCTGGCCTGACATTGCTGGCCGGTACGGACGCAGCTCGATCAGCGCCCCGTAGACGTCGCAGACCGTCACCAAGCGCACGAAGTCCGGGATCTCCCATCCCCGGAGGCTATCGGGGTAACCGCTCCCATCGATCATCTCGTGGTGGGAGCGGACAGCCGCGAGCAGTTCGTCGCTGAAGCCGGCGGCCACGAGCATGGCATGACCGCGCTGCGCATGCGTTCGCATCACCGCCATCTCCGAATGAGTGAGCTGGCCCGGTTTATTCAGGATCTCGACGGGGATGTGGATCTTGCCGACATCGTGCAGCAGGGCGGCCCGCGTCAGGCGATGGCGATCAGCTGGGCGTAAGCCGAGTGCCCCTGAGAACGCCGCGGCGAGGGCGGCGACCAACAGGCAGTGTTGGTGCGTGGCATCGTCGAACTGCTGAACCGCTCGGACCCAGTCGTGGATGCCGATGTCACCGACGGCACGCACGACCAGGTCGGTGCCGATATCGGCCGTAGCGGGCGTGATCGATCGACTGGAGAACAGCGCGTGCTGGAAGAACTGTCGAGCTTCGACGGCTCGGGTTCGTGCGAGCACTGGGATCGATGTTCCCTGCAGGCGGTCCACGGCTTCGAGCATCTGTCGCACCCCGGCCGTGGCTGTAGCGCCCAGAACCTGAGCCTGAGCCTCTGCACGGGCGGCATTACCGTGAACGAGGAAGAGGTATGGGACGCCCTCACCTCGGAGCTGAGCCAGGATGCGGCGCAGGCGAACGATAGCGGCGGAGGTGAGCCCCCCGACATCGCTGACGATCAGAGCAGGAGCTATGGCTGGCACTGCGTCGTCGTACAGGTCGTGAACCTGACACCGCCCGCGCGCGCCGAGATCCCGGGACAGACGCTCGCCGCGAGCGACGTCGTCGGTAATCAGCAGAAGCTCGCTCATCGGTATCCATCGCCGGTCATCGGAAGCTCAGCGCAAATTTGAACGTCAGCCATCCTGATGCCCCGCGGCAAACGGGAATGGCGCTAACCCGGCGGCAGACCTCGCTCTGTTGTCGTCCTGCAGGCCTGACCTCGTTGAATGAGCAAGTCGATTAGAGCCAACGCTTCACGTGTCCTATCCCGCAAGTCTACGTTGATGCCAGCGATCCGGGTATCGCAGCTTGGTGCCCGCGCCTCCAGATCAGCCAGGATCGCGACCAACTTGGCCCGCTGTCCACGAAGCAGCGCCAGAATGGCGTCGAGACGCGCGACCGAGAGGTTCGAGGCTTGCCCCTCGACCAGCAGTTCCACCGCCGCGGCATCAAAACGAATGAGGGCGGATGCCTCGTCGCGCTTCAACCGCAGAGGGACGATCGTTCCGGTCACGACCCACGAACCTTGGGATCATCATCGCCCGTTCGATATGGTCCCTGGCGCAGGCCCTGCTTCAGCACGTGCTGAAGTGCCGTGGCTCGATCCACCGCCCAGTCGAGATCCCGATATGGGGCCATCCGGTCACCGAATGCCCGATCGATACGTGCGCAGCTCGCCGCGTACGACTCCGTCGGTTCTTCGACCGCTTCGCGCACGAGATCCGAGAGAGCATCGTCGAGGCTACGCCGCACGGCAGCGCTAACTTCCGATAGCTGAGCCCAGTCATGCTCGAGGATGGGGGCGGTGAAATCAGGGGGCTGGGCCATCGTCACGCGACCGCCCGTGCGGCTTCCCGAACCTGCCGCGTGGCGGCATCCACCCGCTCGCCCGCCCGGGCTATCGCCTCCATGCCGCCGGCGATCGTGGTTACGCCGTTCGCGGCCGTATGCATGCTCCCCGACATCTCGCGCGTAACCGCGGATTGCTCCTCGACCGCCGCCGCGATCGCCGCCGAAACCTCGTCGAGCTGACCGATGGTGCCCCGGATCGAACCGATCGCCTCGACCGCTTCGCGAGTCGCCGCCTGCGTCGCGGTGATCTGCCCGCGGATCTGGTCGGTCGCCTTGGCGGTCTGCTCGGCCAGGGCCTTCACCTCCGACGCGACCACTGCGAAGCCCTTGCCGGCTACACCGGCACGTGCCGCCTCAATGGTGGCGTTGAGCGCCAACAGGTTCGTCTGTGAAGCGATGCCCTGGATCAGCGCAACCACGTCGCCGATCTGCGCCGCCTGCCCACTCAACCCCGCCACGATGCTTCCCGTGCGTCGGGCCTGCTCGACCGCCTCACCGGCCATGCGTGCGGCTTGGGTGACCTGCTGGCTGATCTCGTCGACCGAGGCCGAGAGCTCCTCCGCCCCCGAAGCGACGCACTGGATGTCGTTCGAGACCTGTCCGACCGCACCGACGGCCTCCGCGGTCTGCCGGGTGACGTCGTCGACCGCAGAGCCGATAGCATCGAGGTCGGCACCGATCATCCGCTGCGCCTCGGTCCGGCGCTGACGCTCGTGCACCTGCGCGGTGATATCGGCAGCGAACTTGACCACCTGCAGCACCGTGCCGTCGACATCCTTGATCGGGTTGTAGGTCGCCTGGATCCAGACCTCGCGCCCGCCTTTAGCGATGCGTCGGAACTCGCCCGCTGCGAACTCGCCGCGTCCGAGGTGATCCCAGAACCCGCGATAGGCCGCCCCCGACTGTTCGGCGGCATCGACGAACACGCTGTGGTGGCGACCCACGATCTCGTCGAGGCGATACCCGACGGCGTCGAGAAAGTTCTGGTTGGCTTCCAGGATCGTGCCGGCTGGATCGAACGCGATCACTGCCTGCGAGCGGTGCAGGGCGGTGATCTGCCCGTCGAGATCGAGCGCGCGCATCTTCTGGGCGGTGATATCGGCGGCGAACTTGACCACCTTGACCACCCGGCCGGCGCGGTCGAGCACCGGGTTGTAGCTTGCCTGGATCCAGACAGGTCGACCGCCCTTGGCGATGCGCTTGAACTCGGCGGACTGGAAGCTTCCCTGCCGCAGCGCGTCCCAGAACGCGCGGTACTCGGCGCTGTCGCGGTGTGCCGCCTCGACGAACATGGCATGATGCTGCCCCCGTACCTCAGCCAGGATGTAGCCCATCGCCGTCAAGAAGTTGGCGTTGGCGGTAAGGATGGTGCCGTCGGGCTGGAACTCGATGACCGCCTGTGAACGGTCGAGCGCATCGAGTTTGGCCGCGAGATCGGCGTGCGCACGCATTCCACCGAACATGGCATCACTCCCAGGATCGTTGAGGCTGCTCGACGACACCCAGGAGCCCAATGGCCTACGGTGCAGCCCACCGGCGCGTCACTCAAATGTGGCACCGTTGTCTAGATACTAGAGGAAGAAAGTTATTTATGCCTTAACGTGGCGATGCTCCCGGATCCGAGAGCTAATTTTGACACAGTTTATATTCCAGAAAACAGTAATCACGCTGCCGTGAACCGCACAGATACAACTTATGAGTGTTCAAAGATGCTGAGCGCGCGCAGTACCGCAGTTTGTCCGTCGTCAGATGATTTGGGACATTCAGCGGTGTTCAGGAGCGGAGGCTCTGGTCCATCTGGGGTGAGAGGTTAGGCGGCCTGCGCGTGGTGGCGCAAGCGGCGATCCATCAGGGTCTGGCGCTTGATGCGTTCCCGCTCGGCCAGGATCCCTTCGCCGCGTCCGAAGTAGACGTCAGCGGGCGTGAGGTTGCTCAGGCTCTCATGGGCTCGGGCATGGTTGTAGTGTTCGACGAAGTCGGCAACCTGCGTCTCCAACTCGCCGGGCAAGTACGCGTGTTCGAGCAGGATGCGGTTCTTGAGTGTCTGATGCCAACGCTCGATCTTGCCCTGCGTTTGAGGATGGCATGGCGCACCGCGGATGTGGGTCATGCCCCGAATGCCGAGCCAGTCAGCCAGGTCGCTGGCGACGTAGCTCGGCCCGTTGTCGGAGAGCAGGCGTGGCCGCGGCATCACCCGCGCCTGATCGAGCCCAGCCGCACCCAGCGCCAGGTCGAGCGTGGCGGTGACTTCGCTGGCCTGCATCGTCGTGCACAGCTTCCAGGCGACGATGTAGTGTGAGAAGTCGTCCAGGACGGTCGACAGGTAGTACCAGCCCCAGCCAACGACCTTCAGATAGGCGAAGTCCGTCTGCCAAAGCTGGTTGGGCGCGGTGGTCTTATCACGGAACTCGTCAGCGGCCTTGATGACGATATAGGCCGGGCTGGTGATCAGGTCCTGAGATTTGAGCAACCGGTAGACCGTCGCTTCCGAGACGAAGTAGCGGTGCTCGTCGGTGAAGCGCACCGCCAGCTCACGCGGACTGAGTTCAGGCTGCTCCAGAGCCAAGGCAACGATCTGCTCGCGGATCTCTGCAGGTAGACGGTTCCAGACCCGGCTCGGCTGCGAAGGATGGTCATTCAACGCCTCGGGGCCGCCGCGCTGGTAGGCGTCG
>NZ_JAKSYN010000143.1:0-329 GCF_022829565.1 Methylobacterium sp. J-001 | reverse complement strand
TCTGGCGCCAAGACCGAGTCCGTGCTTCCGCGCATCTTTTGCAGCTGTCGGAGGCTGCGGCCGTCGAAGCCGGCAGTGACCGCGACGATCTCGACTTCATCGATCATCTGCGGAAGCACGGACTCGGTCTTGGCGCCAGTGCGGCTGTTCGCCGCGCGCTTCCCTAGCACCAACCCCAAGTCCATACTGCTCGAGTCGATCGCATACGTCGGGATCGTCGCCTGGCGGCACAAGACCGGCCCGTGTGCGATCAGTCCGCGACGCAACGTCTCTGTGATCCCGCCCACCGCCCGTCGACCCGTCGGACTGGCGTGCGCACGGCAGCCGCC
>NZ_JAKSYN010000106.1:0-334 GCF_022829565.1 Methylobacterium sp. J-001 | reverse complement strand
CGTCATCGTCCCCACCCGCCTCGCGGCGCCGGGGGCATGGCCCAAGAGAACCAATCACAGACCCAGCACGAGGGACGCGGGACGCCGCGGGGACCCAGGTGTCGGCCAGATACGCGCGGGATCCGAACCCCGCGGAGACCCGCGGCACCGGCCGGGCATCACTCCCGGCCGCTGCCGTCTTTCTCGTCGCCATGTCTTGTTAGCGCCCCGAACCTGCGACTCCAACGCCAGCGGTCACCGCCCCTGGCGCCCAAGCCGCACGGCCAAGCACTCGGTCAAACCGTGCGCCAAGCCGCTTCCCAGCCGATCCCCCCCCGGCCACCGTGTTCATCAC